>NZ_JAAGNI010000490.1 GCF_010550605.1 Streptomyces sp. SID9727 | reverse complement strand
AGGCAGGCCGCCGCGGGCACGGCCTGCGCGAGGTCGCCCCGGGACGCGGCGGTCAGCGCGAGGGCGACCGGTACGGTCTCGGCGGCGGCGATCCCGTAGCTGTAGACGTGGTCCACGATCTGGTGCTCCAGGACCGGTACCAGCGCGAACGCCCCGGCCCGCTCCCCGGCGAACTCCCGGGCGAGCCGGACCGCGTGGGCCGCGTTGCGGGCGATCTCGGTGCCGTCGGGGAGCTGGGCCAGCGCGGCGTCCACAGCGGTGTCCACGTCCGCCCCGCCCAGCGCCTCGGCGCTCGCGGCGGCCATCGCCCGCGCCCCGTGCACCCCGTCCCCGTCCTGGGTGAAGCGCGCGTCGAACTCCGCGAGCTCCGCCGCCGCGCGGGGGTCGCCCGGGTGGACCACGGCCAGCACGGCCGCCCGTA
>NZ_JAAGNI010000328.1 GCF_010550605.1 Streptomyces sp. SID9727 | reverse complement strand
CGCCCCGGATCGCGCCGACCGCTCCCGAAACGCCCCCGGGGCCGGTCCGTCGGTCGGACGGATCGGCCCCGGGGTGGGGTGCTGCTGCGCGGGTGGCGCTGGGAGGCACGGTCCGCCGGGCGCAGAGAGCGGCTGCGTCCGGGCGGGGCCTCCGTGGCCGGCCGGGGTGGCTCAGTGCATGACGGCCATGGCCAGCGCGCGGCGGGCGCGCATCGAGGCGCGCTCCGCACGGCGCTGCATCCGCCGGGCGGAGATCAGGCGCACGGCCTGACGCTCCACGTCGGCTTCGCGCAGGCGGTCGTGCATATGCGCACGAGCCAGGGCTTCTGGAATGAGTTGCATCTCGCGGGTCCTGTTCTGACGCGAGTCGTTCGCGCCGATGATGGTGACGTCCGGGGTCGCGGAGCCGGCGGGCTCGGCCGTGGGGGTGGGGATGGTCATTGGAGCCTGGTTTCGGGGGTCGTGGGTCAGGGGACGGTCGATGGTTCCGATGCGCTTCATGGGCTTGGGGGCCGGGAACCCCACGGTGGTCACGCTGCGACCGGGTTCTTGCGCGGACGGCCACGCGGCCGCTTCCGGGCGACGACGACACCCTGGATGAAGAGCTCGCCACCCCAGACGCCCCACGGCTCGCGGCGCTCCTTGGCGCCGGCGAGGCACGCCTCGACCAGCGGACAGGTGCGGCAGAGGGACTTGGCGTACTCGACGTCGGCCGGCGACTCCGCGAAGAAGACCTCCGGGTCGTAGGCGCGGCAGGGGACGGGTACACCGAGGTTCTCGATGGCGTCGTCGAGCGCGGTGAGCGCGGTGAGGGGGGTCAAGGTGGAGTCCTCCGTGAGGCCGGGCGGGGAGATCGTGTCGGAAGGCGGTACGGACGGGGCGTGCGCTTCGAGTTGCACGGTGGTGGTGTCCTCGTCTGGTCGTTTCCGGCCTGTTGGCCGGGGGGCGGCTGGTACCAGGTCCTGCTTGTCCCGAGGCCCCTTCTCGTCGTCTCGCCCGTTGAGGCAAAACAAAAGGGCCGCGGATCCCGAGTGGGGTTCCGCGGCCCTGAAGGCGCCGGCCTGATGCTGGATCAGGCTGGATCACTCCAGGGTTCAGGCCCACGGAAGGCCCACATCGTGTGGTGGTGCTTCGTCTGCTCGGTGACGCCGGCTTCCGCTCCCGCACCGACGGCCGCAAAGGCATAGGCCGGGGCCTGTCCCTTCGCTCCTGCTGCTGCCGGTGCCTGGGTCGGTCGCTCATTGCGCTCCCGCACGGGAAGGCCGGCCAGGGACATCGGAATGACGGCGGAGACGCCGGACACACCGGTGGCGCGCAGGGAGGACTTCGGGGCACGGGCGAGGAGGCCGAGCGAGCAGGCGGAGACGACCGAGAGATCGGTCATTTTGTTGGTCTCGATGATGCTGATCACTTCAATCGCCTCCTCTCGGCGTCTCGGGGGACCGGCGGGCCGGTCCTGCGTATTCGGATAAGTACAGCACGGATCCAGGGCTTCAGAGAAGCCGCTGTTTCCGTGGTTAAGAACCTATGGTGATGACTGGGGCGGGCGCAAACTATTTTTCCGACGAGTTTTTCTCACATCTCCCCGGCTGCCTCCGCCTCACCCTCGCGCCCGTCTCCACCTGCGCAGATGCCCAGAACGGCGGCGCCGAAGCGGCCCAGCTTCCGCGCGCCGACCCCAGGGATCCCGGCCAGTTCGCCCTCGCTGCCGGGCACCGCCTCCGCGATGGCCATCAGCGTCCGGTCGGTGAACACGCAGTAGGCGGGCTGGCCGATCTCCCGCGCCCGGGCCGCCCGCCAGTCGTGCAGCCGCTCGTACAGCG
This sequence comes from Streptomyces sp. SID9727, assembly GCF_010550605.1. Taxonomy (GTDB): domain Bacteria; phylum Actinomycetota; class Actinomycetes; order Streptomycetales; family Streptomycetaceae; genus Streptomyces. The sequence continues at coordinate 146 of NZ_JAAGNI010000328.1, read as the reverse complement.
CCTCGTCCATGTCGGACGGGCAGTCGTCGCAGCGCATCAGCTTCATCTCGCCGGCGTCCGTCAAGGTCTTGCCGCAGACCCGGCACCGGGCCGGCGTCCGGGGCTTCCGCCTGGCCGCCGCCGGCCGCCCCCCGCCGCCGGGGCCG
>NZ_JAAGNI010000222.1 GCF_010550605.1 Streptomyces sp. SID9727 | reverse complement strand
CCGAGGCCGGGGAGCAGGACCGGGGTCGCCACGCGCAGCCGGGCGGCGATCTCGGCGGGCGCGGCACCCGCCTGGACCAGCTCCAGGACCTCCTGGGCGAGCCGGCGGCGCACCGTGCGGGCCGCGTCGCGGCGGTCGCGCTCGACGGCGATCAGCTGGGTGACACCCTGGAGGAGGTCGAGCCGCGCGGCCGGCCAGTCGCCCGCGTCGGCCTCCACGGCGAGCAGCCAGTCGGAGAGCACCGACTCCCGCACGTCGCGGGTGGGCGGCACCGCGCCGCC
>NZ_JAAGNI010000136.1 GCF_010550605.1 Streptomyces sp. SID9727 | reverse complement strand
TCGCCTGACGCACCCGGCGCGGCAACGGCGGCTCCCCGCCTGACCCGGCCGGAAGACCGGATCCCGGCGCGGGCTCCGGAAGCCGCACGGGCTGTGCCGGCTGCACGGGCTGCGCGGGCGGGGAGGGCTGAGCGGCGTGCCCGACGTGTCCGGGGTGCCCCGCGGCCGGTTCCGGCTGCGGGGGCAGGGACACCGGGAAGCCGTCCGCGTCCAGTTCGCCCGTCAGGTACGTGTCCGGGTAGGGCTGCGCCGGCACGCCGTACGGCTCCGAGGGCTCCGGGTACGCCTGGTGCGCGACCGGGTACTGCCCCTGGGCCGTCATATAGGGCTGTTCGCCGTCCGTGTACGCACCCTGGTACGCGGCTTCGTCCTGCCGGGCGCCCCCGTACGTGCCCTCCGGGTGCCCGTACGCGTGCCCGTCCGTACCGGCGTACGGCGCCTCGGGAGCGGGAGCGGGAGCGGGTTCCGGCGCGGGCGCGGACGGCGTGTGCAGGGCGGTGACCCCGGCGAGGGCCCTGCCCCGGCCCCGGCTGGGCAGCGCGTCGGTGTCCCGGAGCGGGGCCGGGGCCTGGGCGGGCTCCTCCGCCTCGGGGGCGGGGACGGCCACCGGACCGGCGTGCGGGCCGGGGACGGTGAGCGAGTCCGGGACCAGCACGACGACGCGGGTGCCGCCGAACGCCGAGTGGCGGAACTCCACCCGCAGCCCGTGCTGGTCGGCGAGGCGCGCGATCACGTAGAGACCGAGGCGGATGTCGTCGGCGTGGGCCAGCACGTCCATCCGGGGCGGCCGGCTCATCAGCTCGTTGGCCGCGACGAGCTGGTCCTCCTCCATGCCGAGCCCGCGGTCCTCGACCTCGATGGCCAGGCCCCGGCTCACCTGGGCGGCCCTGACCTCGACCGGGCTGGGCGGCCGGGAGAAGGTGAGGGCGTTCTCGATCAGCTCCGCCAGTACGTGGGAGACCGGGCCCACGGCCCGAGCGGCGAGCCACGGGGAGCCGTCCATGTCCAGCACCACGCGCTGGTAGTCCTGCACCTCGCCCTGGGCGGAGCGCATGACGTCCAGCAGCGGGACGGGCTTGCGCCAACGCCGGTGCGGGGAGCCGCCCGCGAGGATCACCAGGTTCTCCTCGTACCGCCTCAGGCGGGCGGTGAGGTGGTCGAGGTCGAAGAGGCCGTCCAGCACCTCGGGGTCCTCGTGCGCGCGCTCCAGCTCGTCCAGCTTCTTCAGCTGCTGGCCGATGAGCTGCTGGGTGCGGCGGGCGATGCGCTGGAGCAGCCGCTCGAAGCCGCGGTGCTGGTCGGCCTGGCCGACGGCGGCGCGCAGGGCGCTGGTGCGGGCCAGGTCGAGCGCGTGGCCGAGCTGGGCCAGCTCGTCCTTCGCACCGGGCTCGCCGCCGTCCCCGATCGCCCGGGCCTCGGCCTCGACGTCGATGCGCTCGCCCTTGCCGAGCCGTTCGACCACGTCGGGCAGCGCCTTCTCCAGCTCCTCGGCCCGCTCCTGGAGCCGGCTGATCCGGCGGCGCAGGTTGCGGGAGAGCCGCCAGGTGAACCAGATGACCGCGACGACGGCGGCGAGGCCGACGACCGTGGTCAGCACGACCTTGATCAGGAGGGAGATGACGCTGTCCTTGCCCTCCGAGACCACCACGTCGGTGCGGGCCTCCATCAGCTCGACCAGCTGGGGAGTGAGGTCGTCCATCGCGCCGCGCCAGTCCGCCTCCTTCGCGCCGAGGGCGACGGAGCCGGACGCGTCCGGGGCGGCCGGGCGCAGCACCTGGCCCTCCACCCGGGTCTTGGTCTTCCAGGCGGCGGAGCCGAAGACCTGCTGCCACGCGGCCTTCTCGTCGGCCGGGAGATAGGGGACGACCTTGGTCGTGTACTGGAACGACTGGCCGGCGACGGCCTGCCGGACCTCCTGGAGGTCCGCGGTGCTCAGCCTCCCCTTCGTCCAGCCCCGGGCGAGCAGGGCGTCCGAGCGGGAGATCATCTCCTTGGCCCAGAACAGGTCCACCAACGGCTGCGAGAGCGTGGTGATCCGGCCGTTGTCGACATGGCTGAGAGCCGTGAAGAGCCTCAGGTCGACGGCGATCAGGTCCGTGTAGTAGCGGTACACGGCCTTCTGCTGGTCGTTGTCACCCTCGTCCACGAGAGCCCGCTGGGCCGGGAGTTGGGTGATCGCCGTACGGGCCTCGTCGACCGCGTCACGTACTTCGCCGGGGGCGTCGCCGGTGTCGGTGTCGGACAGCGACTGGAAGCTGGTGATCGCCTTGTCGGTCAGCTTGCGCTGCTTGCGCAGGGCGTCGGTGACCCCTCCGTCGCGGGCCAGCGCCTCGGCGCTGAGCCGCCGCTCCTCCTGGAGGTTGTAATACACGATGTTGGACGGCTGGCCGGCCTTCTGGGCCAACTGCCCTTGAGCCGCTTGCTTCTGGAAGTCGAGCAGAGTCTGACCACTGGTGACGGCCCAGAGGGCGGCCAGGGCTACACCGGGGACGACGGCCAGTACGAGCAGGGCCGTCCGCAGCGCCATTGTGGTCGAGCTGCTCCGCCGTGACGCGCGCGTGCGCAGGGCATGCTCCTTGACGTGGTACCGACCTCACGGCCGGTCAAATCCGTTGAGAACCAGGACGGGTAGATAGTAGTCACAGTGCAAAAATGAAAAGGAAGTGGGCTCACATGTTCAACATCTGTCGAGCACATGATCGCCATAAACCGGTGACGCCCCCTCCGATGTGACGGGCCGCCCGGGGTGCGGCGGGTCGGACAGATGAAGCGGCGCCGGGGATATATCTGTATTTAGTGCCCTTTGTCCGCTCGGTAGCCCCGCAGATCCCGCCGCCCGCCGCCGCACCCCGCAGCCCCGCCGTATGACCGCGCTCATCGTCGCCCACTTCGTCCTCGCGGCCTTCGCGCGCCCGCTGGTGCGACGGCTGGGCGCGCGCGCCTTCCTCGTCCTCGCGCTGCCGCCCGCCGCCACCACGTGCTGGGCGTTCACCCAGTGGGAGACGGCCGCGTCCGGCTCCTCGGTCGACTGGTCCTGGGCCTGGATGCCCGACTACGGCGTCTCCGTGGACCTGCGCCTCGACGCGCTCGCCGAACTCATGGTGCTGCTCGCGTCCGGCGTCGGCACGCTCGTCCTGCTGTACTGCGCCTCCTACTTCAGCGACACGACACCCCGGCTGGCCGGTTTCGCCGGGAACCTGCTCGCGTTCGCGGGCGCGATGCTCGCCCTCGTCCTCAGCGACGACCTGATCTCCCTCTACGTCTTCTGGGAGCTCACCACCGTCTTCTCGTACCTCCTCATCGGGTACGACAGCGAGCAGCGCCACAGCAGACGCTCGGCGCTCCAGGCGCTGACCGTCACCACGCTCGGCGGCCTCGCCATGCTCATCGGCTTCCTGATCGTCGGTCAGGAAGCCGGGACCTACCGCGTGTCCGCGATCATCGCCGACCCGCCCGCAGCGTCCACCGCCGTCCAGGTCGCCGTCCTGCTCATCCTCTGCGGAGCCCTGTCCAAGTCGGCGGTCTGGCCGTTCAGCCTCTGGCTGCCCAACGCCATGGCCGCGCCCACCCCGGTCAGCGCCTATCTGCACGCCGCCGCGATGGTGAAGGCCGGGGTCTACCTGGTCGCCCGGCTCGCCCCCGCCTTCGCCGACGTGCCCGGCTGGCGGCCCGTCGTGATGACCCTCGGCGCCGCGACCATGCTCCTCGGGGGCTGGCGCGCCCTCAGGCTCCACGACCTGAAGATCGTCCTGGCGTACGGCACCGTGAGCCAGCTCGGCTTCCTCACCCTCCTCGCGGGCGTCGGCAACCGCGACGCCGCGCTCGCCGCCGCCGTCATGATCCTCGGCCACGCCCTCTTCAAGGCCCCGCTCTTCCTCGTCACCGGCATCGTGGACCACGCCGCCGGCACCCGTGACCTGCGCAGACTCTCCGGCGTCGGACGCGCCCTGCCCCAGGTGTGCGCCGTCGCCGTGCTCGCCGCCGCCTCCATGGCCGCCCTGCCCCCGCTGCTCGGCTTCGCCGCGAAGGAGTCGGCGTTCGAGGCGCTGCTGCACGGCGACACGGCGGACCGCTGGGCGCTCGGCGTCACGGTCGCGGGCTCGGCGCTCACCGCCGCGTACACCGCCCGGTTCATCTGGGGCGGCTTCCTGCGCAAACCGGGGGTCGCCGACACCCCCGTGCACCGGGTCGGCCCGGCCTTCCTCGCCGCGCCCGCCGCGCTCGCCCTCTGCGGGCTCGTCCTCGGCCCCGGCGTCGGCTGGACCGACCGGCTGCTCAGCGCCTACGCCGACGCCTTCCCGGCCCCCGCCCACCCGTACCACCTCGCGCTCTGGCACGGCTGGGGCACCGCCCTCCTCCTCTCCGCCGCCGCCACCGCGGGCGGCGCGGTCCTCTTCGCCGCGCGCGACCGGGTCTCCCGGCTGTCCCGGCGCGTCGCCTGGCCCACCGCCGACGGCGTCTTCGGCCAGCTGCTCCTGGGCCTGGAACGCCTGTCCCTCCAGGCCACCGGCTTCGTCCAGCGCGGCTCCCTCTCGGTGTACCTCGCGACGACCCTGCTGGTGATGCTCGCCGGGCAGCTCGCCGTACTCATCGCCGACCGCCCCTGGCAGGGCGCCTCCGCGCCCCGGCTCTGGGACGTCCCGCTCCAGGGCGCCGTCGCCGCCCTGACCTGTGCGGCGGCTCTCCTCTGCCTCACCGTCAGGCGCCGCATGAAGGCGGTGGTCCTGGCCGGACTCACCGGCTACGGGACCGCCCTGCTCTTCGTCGTCCAGGGCGGCCCGGACCTGGCGCTCACCCAGTTCTGCGTCGAGACCGTGTCGATGATCGTGTTCGTGCTGGTCCTGCGGCGGATGCCGGTGCACTTCCAGGAGTCCGTGAGCACCTGGCGGCGGGCCGTGCGCATCCCGGTCGCCCTGGCCGCCGCCGCGACCCTCGGCGTGGTGGTCTGGGTCGCCGCCGCCGCGCGCACCGCGTCCCCGGCGGGCGCCGCCATGGTCGAGGAGACCGCCCACCACGGCCTCAAGGACGTCGTCGCCACCATCCTCGTCGACCTCCGCTCCTGGGACACCATGGGGGAGTCCGCCGTACTCGCCGCCGCCGCGATCGGCGTCACCAGCCTCATCTACCTGCACCGGCGCGCCGAGGGGACGGCGGCGCCCACCGAGGTACGGGGCCGCACCGCCTGGTCCGTGACCGCAGAGCCGCTGACCGGCGTCCCCCAGGGAGACGAGGGGGCGCCCGAGCGCGGCTGGCTGGCGGCCGGCGCCACACTGGCGCCCGAGCACCGGTCCGTGGTCTTCGAGGTGGTGACGCGGCTGCTGTTCCACCCGATCCTGGTGCTCTCGGTCTACCTGCTCTTCTGCGCCGAGAACATGCCGGGCGGCGGCTTCGTGGGCGGGCTGGTCGCCGGCCTCGCCCTGATCACCCGCTACCTCGCGGGCGGGCGCTTCGAACTCGCCGAGGCCGCGCCCCTGCAACCCGGCCTCTTCACCGGGCTCGGCCTGTTCGTCTCCACCGGGGTCGCCCTGTTCGGCCTCTCCGACGGAACGGTCCTGCACGCCTGGACGTATCACGGTCACTGGCCGCTCGTCGGCGACTTCGAGTTCGGCACCCCGGTCGTCTTCGACTGCGGGGTCTACCTGCTGGTCCTCGGCGTCGTCCTCGACATCGTGCGGGCCCTCGGCGCCAAGATCGACCGGCAGATCGAGCGCGCCGCCGCCGAGAAGGCCGCCGCCCGCGGAGCCGGACCCGAGCCGGGGGAGGCCACCCCGTGACCGTCAGCGCCTCGCTCCTGGCCACCGCGGCGGTCCTCTGCGCGGTCGGCGGCATCCTCATGCTGACCCGGCCCCTCACCCGCATCCTGCTCGGCGCGGTCATCGCCGGCAACGGCATCAACCTGTTCATCCTGTCCGCCACCGGCACGGCAGGCCGCGAACCGCTGCTGTACGGCGTCGACCTCGGCCGGGTCACCGACCCGCTGCCCCAGGCCATCGCGCTCACCGCGATCGTCATCACCCTGGCCACCACCGCGTTCCTGCTCGCCATGGCCTACCGCGGCCACCAGCTGACCGGCACCGACGAGGTCCACGACGACCTGGAGGACCGCCGCATCGTCCTGCGCGCCGAGGTGCTGGACGAGCGCGACGAACTGCGCGCGCGGTTCCGGGCCGACGGCGACCGCAGCGCCGGGGCGCGCCGCGCCTACCGCGACGAACGCCGCCGTCTCCGGGCCAGGCTGCGCGCCGACCGGGCCCTCCAGGCCAGGGGCCGCGACGCCACCGGAGACCTGTGGCACGACGTCCTCGGCGCGGACCCGGACGACTACGCGAAGAGCGCCGAGGACCCGCAGGGGCCCGGAACCCACAACCCGGGAGGTACCGGATGAACGCCCTCGTCCCACTGCCGGTGCTGCTGCCGCTCTGCGCGACCGGCCTGAGCCTCGCCTTCGGCACCCGGCTCAAGCAGATCCAGCGCTTCGTCAGCGTGGCCGTGCTCACCGCCGTAGTCGGCCTCTCGGTCGCCCTGATGATCGCCGCCGACACCGACGGACCGCTCTCCGTGCACCTCGGGGACTTCGCGCCGCCGCTCGGCATCACCCTGGTCGCCGACCGGCTCTCCGGGCTGATGCTGACGGTCTCCTCCGCCGTGACCCTGTGCGTCCTCGTCTACTCCCTGGGCCAGGGCATGGCGGACCGGGACGAGGAGACACCCGTCGCCGTGTTCCACCCCGCGTACCTGATCCTCGTCGCCGGGGTCTCGTGCACCTTCCTCGCCGGTGACCTGGTCAACCTGTACGTCGGCTTCGAGATCATGCTCGTCGCCAGCTTCGTCCTGCTGACGCTCGGCGGCACCGGTCCGCGCATCCGGGCGGGCTCCACGTACGTGATCATCTCGCTGTTCTCCTCGATGCTCTTCCTGACCGCCATCGCCATGACGTACGCGGCGACCGGCACCGCCAACTTCGCCCAGCTCGCCGAACGGCTGGGCGCGCTCCCGCTGGGCGTGCAGACCCTGATCCAGGCCATGCTGCTGACGGTCTTCGCGATCAAGGCGGCCGTCTTCCCGCTCGCCGCCTGGCTCCCCGACTCCTACCCGACCGCGCCCGCCCCCGTCACCGCCGTCTTCGCCGGACTGCTGACCAAGGTCGGCGTCTACTGCATGCTGCGCACCGAGACCCTGCTCTTCCCCGGCAACCGGCTCGGCGACCTGCTGATGGCGGCGGCCCTCGCCTCGATGGTCGTCGGCATCCTGGGGGCCGTCGCCCAGACCGACCTCAAGCGGCTGCTCTCCTTCACCCTCATCAGCCACATCGGGTACATGGTCTTCGGCATCGGCCTTGCCACCCGGCAGGCGTACGGCGGCGCGATCGTCTACGTCGTCCACCACATCACCGTCCAGACCACGCTGTTCCTCGTCGCCGGGCTGATCGAACGCCGGACCGGCACCACCGAGCTCACCCGGATCGGCGGCATCGCCCGGGCCGCCCCCGCCCTCGCCGTCCTCTTCTTCGTGCCCGCGATGAACCTCGCCGGCATCCCGCCGCTGTCCGGCTTCATCGGCAAGCTGGGCCTCATGCGCGCCGGTGTCGCCGACGGCGGGGTGTGGGCCTGGATCCTCGTCGCCGGCGCGTCCGCGACCAGCCTCCTCACGCTGTACGTGATGGCCAAGGTCTGGAACCTCGCCTTCTGGCGGGCCGCGCCCCCGGGGCAGGCCGCCGCCGGCACGGTCCTGGAGTCGGACGACGACAGCGACGACGACGACGCCGACGAGGGCCCGGACCGGATGGCCGGTACCGGCGACGAGGGCGTCCGCGTCCGCCACCAGCCCGCCGGGCTCGCCGTCGCGGCCACGCTCCACGGCCACGCCGTCACCACCACCAGCGTGCTGCCCCGTCCGATGACCTGGGCGACGGCCGCCGCGGTCGGACTCGGGCTCGCCTTCACCGTGTTCGCCGGTCCGCTCACCTCGTACACCGACCGCGCCGCCGCCGAACTCCTCGCCCGCACGCCGTACACCCGGGAGGTGCTGGGCCCGTGAAACGCCTTGTCACCCTCTCCTTCCGCAACAAGGACCTGCCGCCGTTCAGCGCCGCGTTCGGCGCCCGGCGCCGCAGGGTGCTCGACCTGCCGCTGATCGCCTGGCTCACCGTCATCTGGGTGCTGCTCTGGTCCAGCCTGAACTGGGCGAACCTGCTGACCGGAGCCGTGGTCGCGGTGGTCGTCTGCCTGGCCTTCCCGCTGCCCAAGGTCGACCTGGGGCTGCGGCTGCACCCCTGGGGCATCCTGCGCCTCGCCGGCTACCTGCTGTACGACATGTACACCTCCGGCGTGAAGGTCACCCGGCAGATCCACGGCCGGCAGCCCCGGCAGGCGGCCGTCATCGCCGTACCGCTGCGCTGCCGCTCCGACCTCATGCTCACCGCGACCGCCGTCACCGTGTCGAACGTGCCCGACGGCTCCGTCGTCGAGGTCCGCCGCGCCACCGCCACCGTCTTCCTGCACGTCCTGGACGCGGGCGACCCCGCCGAACTGGAAGCCGCCCGGCGCTCCGTGTGGCGCCTGGAGGAGCTGACCGTACGCGCCTTCGGCACCCGCGACGAGATCGAGCGGGTCGCCGCCCCGCCCCCGCGGACACCGCACACCGGCCGACCGCCGGGAGACCAGGAGGACGGCCGATGAGCGCCCCCCAGACCGTGGACCGGGTGCTGCTCACGGCGGCCGTCGTCCTGATCGTCGTCGCCGGCGCGCTGCTGCTCGCGCGCATCTGGCGCGGCCCCTCGATGCTGGACCGGGCCATCGCGCTCGACGTCTGCGCCGCGCTCATCATCGCCGGGCTCGGCGCCAAGTCGGCGTTCGCGCGCGACCCCTTCTACTTCCCGATCATGCTGGTCCTCGCCTTCCTCGGCTTCACCGGCTCGGTCGGCATCGCGCGTTTCATCGCCGTACGCGACCGGCCGCCGGGGCACCCGGGCGGGCGGCGGAAGGGCGGCTCCTCATGAGCGTGTGGCTCCAGATCCTGGACATGGCGGGCGCGGCGCTGGTGCTGCTCGGCGCCGCGATCTGCCTGCTCGGGGTGTTCGGCATGCTGCGGCTGCCGGACGTCCTCTCGCGCAGCCACGCCGCGACCAAACCGCAGGCACTCGGCATGCTCATCGTGCTCGCGGGCGTCGCGCTGCGGCTGCGCAGCGGCATGGACCTGGCGACGCTGGCGCTGATCGGCTTCTTCCAGATGATGACCGGTCCGGTCGCCGCGCACCTGGTCGCCCGCTCCGCGTACCGGACGGGGCAGGTCGACCACACGGAACTGCTCTTCGACGACCTGGACGAACAGCTCACCGAGGAGACCTGACCGGCCGGTCTTCTCACACCGGCGGCCCGCCCGGTGTGCGACGAGCGTTACCGCCCATGATCGGCCGGTGCCACACCGGCGTAACGGCGCCTTCCTACCGTCGGAGCACGATCCGATTCACGGAAGGTCTCCCCCGTGCCCCCACAGAGCTCGTCGGCCGACGCCACTCAGGTCCGCACGGTCTGCTCGTACTGCGGGGTGGGCTGCGGCATGGTCCTCGACATCGCGGCCGGGCCCGACGGGCGCCGTACGGTCCTCAAGGCGTCGGGCGACAAGGCCCACCCCGCCAACGCCGGGCGGCTCTGCACCAAGGGCGCGACCACCGCCGACATGCTCGCCGCCCCCGGCCGGCTGACCACCGCGCTGATGCGGCCGGAGCGCGGCGCGGAGCCCGTACCGGTGGGTGTGGACGAGGCGGTCGCGTCCACCGCGCGGCGGCTGCGGGCGGTCATCGACACGCACGGACCGGACGCCGTCGCGTTCTACGTGTCCGGGCAGCTGGGCCTGGAGGCGCAGTACCTCGCGAACAAGCTGGCCAAGGGGTTCGTCCGCACCAACCGCGTCGAGTCCAACTCGCGGCTGTGCATGGCGAGCGCGGGCAGCGGCTACAAGCTGTCGCTCGGCGCCGACGGGCCGCCCGGCTCCTACGACGACCTGGACCGCGCGGACGTCTTCCTCGTCATCGGCTCCAACATGGCCGACTGCCACCCGATCCTCTTCCTGCGCCTCCTGGACCGCGTCAAGGCCGGCGCCAAGCTGATCGTCGTGGACCCCCGGCGCACCGCCACCGCCGACAAGGCCGACCTCTTCCTGCGCGTCAACCCCGGCACCGACCTGGCCCTCCTCAACGGCCTCCTGCACCTGCTCCACGCCGACGGGCACACCGACCCCGCGTTCATCGCCGCGCACACCGAGGGCTGGGAGGCGATGCCGGAGTTCCTGGCCGACTACCCGCCCGCCGCCGTCGCGGAGATCACCGGCATCCCGGAGGACGACCTGCGCCTGGCCGCCCGGTGGATCGGCGAGGCGGGGGAGTGGACCAGCTGCTGGACCATGGGGCTCAACCAGTCCACGCACGGCACCTGGAACACCAACGCGCTGATCAACCTCCACCTGGCTACCGGCGCGATCTGCCGCCCCGGCAGCGGCCCGCTCTCGCTCACCGGCCAGCCCAACGCGATGGGCGGGCGCGAGATGGGCTACATGGGCCCCGGACTGCCCGGTCAGCGGTCGCTCCTGGACGACGAGGACCGCGCCTTCACCGAGGAGCTGTGGGGGCTCGCCCCCGGCACGCTCCGCAAGGACGAGTGCGGCCGGGGGACGGTCGAGATGTTCGAGCGGATGGCGGCCGGTGACATCAAGGCGTGCTGGATCATCTGCACCAACCCCGTCGCCTCCGTCGCCAACCGCCGCACCGTCATCGAGGCGCTGGAGGCCGCGGAACTCGTCATCACCCAGGACGTGTTCGCCGACACCGAGACCAACGCCTACGCCGACGTCGTCCTGCCCGGCGCCCTGTGGAGCGAGACGAAGGGCGTACTCGTCAACAGCGAACGCAACCTCACCCTCGCCCGCCCGGCCGTCGAGCCACCCGGCGAAGCCCTCGCGGACTGGCGGATCATCGCCCGTGTCGCCTGCGCGATGGGGTACGAGGAGGCCTTCACGTACGACAGCGCCGAGGAGGTCTTCGAGGAGATCAAGCGCGCCGCCAACCCCCGCACCGGCTACGACCTGCGGGGCGTGACGTACGAACGGCTGCGCACCGCCCCCGTCCAGTGGCCCGCGCCCACCGCCGACGGCCCCGACCGCAACCCCATCCGCTATCTCGCCCCGGACGGCGGCGGACCCGTCTTCCCGACCCCGACCGGACGCGCCCGCTTCTTCGCCCGGCCCCACGTCCCGGCGGCCGAGATGCCGGACGACGACTACCCCTTCCTGCTCAACACCGGCCGGGTCCAGCACCAGTGGCACACCCTCACCAAGACCGGCAGGGTCGCCAAGCTCAACCGGCTCAACCCCGGTCCGTTCGTGGAGGTGCACCCCGACGACGCGGCACGCCTCGGGCTCACGGAGGGCGACCCGGTGGAGGTCGAGTCACGGCGCGGGCGGGCCGTGCTGCCGGCCGTGGTCACCGACCGGGTGGCCCCGGGCTGCTGCTTCGCGCCCTTCCACTGGAACGACCTGTTCGGCGAATACCTCAGCGTCAACGCGGTGACCGGCGACGCCGTGGACCCGGTCTCCCACCAGCCGGAGTTCAAGGTGTGCGCGGTCACGCTGACGAAGGTGGCCGCGCCACCCCTTCCCGTCGCGGACGTGCCCGGAACCGCCGCCGTCTTCGGCCTGGAGACCACCCCGCCCCCCGTCCTCGCCGAGCACGAGCGCCAGTACCTCGTCGGCTTCCTCGCCGGGCTGCCCCTCGGCGCCCCCGGCGTCCCCGTCCTCCCGCCCGGCGCGCCCTTCAGCGCCGAGCACGCGCGCTGGGTCAACGGCGTCCTGGCCGGCATGTACTCGCGCACCGGCACGCCCGCCGACGACCCCGCGCCCGTCCCCGCCGGCGGTCCCGGCCGCGAGGTCGTCGTGCTGTGGGCCTCGCAGACCGGCAACGCCGAGGAGTTCGCCGTCGCCACCGCCGACCGGCTCACCGCCACGGGCCACCGCACCCGGCTCCTCGGCATGGACCAGGCGGACCCGCGCGCCCTGCCGCCCGCCGCCGACCTCCTCCTGATCACCAGCACCTTCGGGGACGGCGACGCGCCCGACAACGGCTCCGGGTTCTGGGAGGCCCTGACGGCCGCGGACCTCCCGCCCCTGGACGGCAGGCGGTACGCCGTACTGGCCTTCGGCGACTCCTCGTACGACGACTTCTGCGGGCACGGGCGGCGGCTCGACCGGCGCCTGGACGAGCTGGGGGCCGTCCGCCTCGCCCCGCGTACCGACTGCGAACCCGACTACGAGCCGTCCGCGCTGAGCTGGCTCGACCAGGTCCTCGCCGGCCTCACCGCCCCGCCGGCCGAACCGGCTCCCGCGCCTCCGCCCGCCCCGGCGCCCGCCCCGGTCCGCACCCCGAAGCCCGCCCCCGTCACCGCCCGGCTGGCCGGCAACCGGCTGCTCGGGCTGCCCGGCTCCGGCAAGGAGGTCCGCCGGTTCACCTTCGACACCAGCGGCACCGGGACCGCCCTCGACTACGCGGCCGGTGACGCGCTCGGCGTCCACGCCCTCAACCACCCGGACCTGGTGGCCGAATGGCTCTCCGTCACCGGCCTCGACGCCGACGCCGGGATCGAGGTCGGCGGCCTCGGCGTACTCCGGCTCGGCGAAGCGCTCCGCACCCACTTGGACATCACCCGCCTCACCCCCGCCCTGCTCGGCTTCGTCACCGAACGCACCGGCGACCGCGACCTGAAGAAAATGCTGAGGCCCGACAACAAGGGCGAGCTGGCCCGCTGGTCCTGGGGCCGCCAGGCCGTCGACGTCCTCGCCGCGTACCCGGTCAAGGCCACCCCCGAGGAGTGGGCCGGCATCCTCAAGCCGCTCCAGCCCCGCCTGTACTCGATATCCTCCAGCCCGCTCACCGACCCCGACCGCCTCGCCCTGACGGTCTCCGTCGTCCGCTACGAGAACACCCACGGCCGCCCGCGCGCCGGGGTCTGCTCGCCTTTCCTCGCGGACGCCGGTCCCGACACCCGCGTCCCGGTCTTCGTCCGCCGCGCCCCGCACTTCCGGCCACCGGCCCGCCCCGACGCACCGATGGTCATGGTCGGTCCCGGGACCGGCGTCGCCCCCTTCATCGGCTTCCTGGAGGAGCGCCGGGCCCGCCGCGACCCCGGCCCCAACTGGCTGTTCTTCGGGGAGCAGCACCGGGCCACCGACTTCTACTACGAGGAGGAGCTGACCTCCTTCCTCGCCGACTCCACCCTCACCCGCCTGGACACCGCCTTCTCGCGCGACCAGCGCGCCAAGGTCTACGTGCAGGACCGGATGCGCGAGCACGGTGCCAAGCTGTGGTCCTGGCTGCGCGACGGCGCCCACTTCTACGTGTGCGGCGACGCGGCCCGGATGGCGAAGGACGTCGACCGGGCGCTGCGCGACATCGCCGTCGCCCACGGCGGGCTCGACCCGGAGGCCGCCGCCCTGTACGTGAAGCAGCTCGCCGCCGACAAGCGGTACGTGCGGGACGTCTACTGAAGAGGTGCCTCAGAGCGCCACGAGCGTCACTTCCGTGGCCTTGACGCTGGTCCACACCGCCACCCCGTCCGCGAGGGACAGCTCGGCGGCGGCCTGCGGGGTGATCTCGGCGACCAGGTCCGGCGCGTGCTCCGAGCCCACCAGCACCCGGAGGCGGCTGCCGCCCGCCGTGATCTCGCGCACCGTCCCCGGCCACACATTGCGCGGGCTCCCGCCCGGCTTCTCCCGGTGGACGGAGACGGCCTCGGGCGCGATGACCGCGAGCGCGGGCGTCCCGGCGGGCAGCGGGTCGGCGACGACGAGCCGGCCGCCGCCCGCCGGTTCCAGCCCGTCGGCGGTGGTCGTCCCCGTCCAGGCGTTGCGGCCCAGCATCCGGGCGACCCAGGGGGAGCGCGGGTGCCGGGTCACCTCGGCGGGCGGGGCGTCCTGGAGCGCACGGCCGTCCTCCAGGACGAGGACCCGGTCGGCCAGCGCGACGGCCTCCACCGGATCGTGGGTGACGATGAGGCAGACGCCGCCGAACCCGTCGAGGTGGCGGCGCAGGGTGTGCCGGACCTGGGACCGGGTGGTCTGGTCGAGTGCGGCGAGCGGTTCGTCGAGGAGCAGGAGGCGGGGGCGGGCGGCCAGCGCACGGGCCAGCGCGACCCGTTGGGCCTGGCCGCCCGAGACCTGCGCGGGTTTCCGGGAGGCGAGGTGCCCGACCCCGAGCCGGTCCAGCCACTCCCGCGCGCTGCGCCGGGCCTCGGCGCGCGGCACGCCCTTCGCGCGCAGCCCGTACGCGGTGTTGGCGAGGGTGCTCAGGTGCGGGAACAGCGCGCCGTCCTGCGGGACCCAGGCGACGCCCCGGCGGTGGGCGGGCAGGGCGGAGACGTCGGCGCCGCCCAGGAGGAGCCGGGCACTCGCGCGCGGCGTGAGGCCGAGCAGGGCGCGCAGCAGGGTCGTCTTGCCGGCGCCATTGGGGCCGACGACGGCGATGGTGGTCCCGGCCTCCGCGTCGAGCGTCAGCTCGTCGAATCCGGTGACCTCGGCGTGCAGTGGCCAGTCCTCCCGTACGGCCTCGGGAGCGTCCTCCGGAGCGACCGCGGTCCCGGGCCCCTCGTCGACGGCCTCCCGCCTCCGCGTACGCGCCTGCGGCGTCCCCGTCCACCGCCCCCGGAGCGCGAGCAGCACCGCCATGGCGATGACGAGCAGCAGCAGGGACACCGAGGTCGCGGCCTCCGGGTCGTCCTGGAGGAGCAGGTAGACCTGGAGGGGCAGGGTCTGCGTGGTGCCGGGAAGGTTGCCCGCGAAGGTGATGGTCGCCCCGAACTCGCCGAGCGCCCGCGCCCAGGTCAGCGCCGCTCCGGCGGCCAGTCCGGGAGCGACCATCGGCAGGGTGACTGTGAAGAACACCCGTACCGGCGAAGCCCCCAGGGAGGCCGCGGTCTCCTCGTAACGGGGGCGCAGCCCGCCGAGCGCGCCCTCCAGGCTGATGACCAGGAACGGCATGGCGACGAAGGTCGCCGCGAGCACCGCGCCGGAGGTGTGGAACGGGAGCGTGATCCCGAACCAGTCCTCCAGCCACGGCCCCAGCAGCCCCCGGCGGCCGAAGCCGAGGAGCAGCGCGACCCCGCCGACCGTGGGCGGCAGCACCATCGGCAGCAGCACCAGTGAGCGGACGAAGACCTTGCCGGGGAAGTCGACCCGGGCCAGCAGCCAGGCCAGCGGCACCCCGAGCGCGAGGGAGAGGACCAGCGCCCAGCCCGAGACGATCAGCGACAGCGTCAGCGCCTGGGTGGTGGGCTCGCTGGTGAGGTGGCCGCCCAGCTCGCTCCACGAGGTGCGGGCGAGGATGCCGGCCAGCGGCAGCAGCAGGAACGCCACGGCCAGCAGCGCGGGGAGCGCCAGCACGATCGGTGCGCGGGGGCGGGGACGGTTCATCGGGAATCCCTGGGACTTGGGGGCCCGGCCCGTGCGCGGGCCCCCCGCCTACGTTACGGCTGCTGGAAGCCCGCGTCGGCCAGGAACTTCTGGGCCTCGTGGCTCGACAGCCACGTCACGAAGGCCTCGGCCGCCGCACTGTGCTTGCTTCCCTTGAGGGTCGCCGCCGGGTACGAGGCGACCGCGTTCTGCTCGTCCGGGATGTCGACCGAGTCGACCTTGCCGGCGGCGGCGGAGACGTCCGTCTTGTAGACGAGCCCGGCGTCCGCCTCGCCCAGCTGGACCTTGCTCAGCACCGCGCGCACGTTGGGCTCCTGCGAGACCGGCTTCACGGTGATCTGCTGGGCGTCCAGGATCTGCTCGCTGTACCGGCCCACCGGCACCTCGGGCGCGGCGAGGACCACCTTCAGTTCGGTGTCGGCCAGGTCCTTGAGGTTCTCGACCTTCTCCGGGTTGCCCTTGCCGGTGGCGATGACGAGACGGTTCTTCGCGATGACCGTGGGCGTGCCGGTGTCCGACTTCAGGCCGTCCATCGTCTTCGTGTCGGCGGTGACCAGCGCGTCGGCGGGGGAGCCCTGCTTCACCTGCGCGGCCAGCTCCTGCGACCCGGCGAAGGAGAACGTCACCTTCGTCCCCGGGTGCTTCTTCTCGTACGCCGCGCCCGCCTCCTCGAACACATCGGTGAGCGAGGACGCGGCGAGGACCGTGAGGTCGGCTGCGGGCGTGCCGGAGGCGGACGCGCTGGAGCCGGCGCCCGCGTCCTTCGTGTCGTCGTCGCTGCCGCACGCGGTGAGCGGCGTGAGCAGGCCCACGGCGACGAGGGCGGCCGCCGCGCGGCGGCGGGTGAGGGCGGGGATGAAGGACATGAGGGTCGGGACTCCTTGGGAACGCGTCGGGCCGATGCCGCCGGGCCGGCGAGCGGACCACCCGGTGGCGGCGAACAGCATGTGCCAAAGAATAGGGGTGATCACATCGCATTTACAGCTTTCCATGGGAAACCACATGGCAGATGCGGCGGCACTTGGAGAAAGGTCCGAGGCGCGTCCGCGCGGGTTTTCCCGCAGGTGGGGCCTGTTCGAGAGCCGCCCCCGACCGGCCAGTAGAGTGCGGGTGCGTCAGCCCCCGAGACCCGAGGTACCGTCCGTGACCCCCGAGCATCCCCGCCCGCCCGCAGTCACCGTGGTCGGGATCGGAGCCGACGGATGGGCCGGGCTCGCCGGACCGGCGCGCGCGGTACTGACGGACGCCCAGGTCCTCATCGGCGCCGACCGGCAACTGGCCCTCCTGCCACCGGAGTGCGCGGGCACCCGCGTGCCCTGGCCCTCGCCCCTGCGCCCCGCCGTCCCCGGCCTGCTCGCCGCCCACGCGGGCCGCCGCATCGCCGTCCTGGCCAGCGGCGACCCCATGTTCTACGGAATCGGCCGGGCCCTCACCGAAGTCCTGGGCGCCGCCCGGCTGCACGTCCTGCCGCACCCCTCGTCCGTCTCCTACGCCTGCGCCCGCCTCGGCTGGCCGCTGGAGGACACCGAGGTCGTCACCCTCGTCGGCCGCCCCGCCGCCCGGCTGGCCGCCGCCCTGCACGAAGGGCGCCGGCTCCTCGTCCTCAGCGCCGACGCCACCACCCCGGCCACCGTCGCCGCACTGCTGCGCGACCACGGCTTCGGGCCCAGCCGCATGCGGGTCCTGGAACAGCTCGGCGGCGAGGGCGAGGCGTGCGCCGAGGGCACGGCGGACACCTGGGACCACCCCGCCGGGGACCCGCTCAACGTCGTCGCGGTGGAGTGCCGGAGCGCGCCGGGGACGCTGCGCCTGGGAGCCGTACCGGGCCTGCCGGACGAGGCGTACGACCACGACGGCCAGCTGTCGAAACGTCACATCCGGGCGGTGACGCTCGGCGTGCTCGCCCCCGCCCCCGGCGAGCTCCTCTGGGACATCGGCGGCGGCTCCGGTTCCATCGCGATCGAGTGGATGCGCGTCCACCCCTCCTGCCGGGCGGTCACCGTCGAACGCGACCCCGTCCGCGCGGCGCGCATCGCGGCCAACGCCGACCGGCTCGGCGTGCCCGGCCTCCGCGTCGTCACCGGCCGCGCGCCCGGCTGCCTGGACCAGCTCCCCGCCCCGGACGCCGTGTTCATCGGCGGTGGCCTCACCGCACCCGGCCTCCTCGACACCTGCCTCGCCGCGCTCCCGCCCGGCGGCCGGCTGGTCGCGAACACGGTCACCCTGGAGTCCGAGGCGCTGCTCGCCGCCCGGCACAAGGCGCACGGCGGCGAACTGGTCCGCCTCGCCGTGGCGCACGCCGTGCCCGTCGGCACGTTCACCGGCTGGCGCCAGGCCATGCCCGTCACCCAGTGGTCCGTACGCAAGCCCACGGACACCGCAACGGCCCCCGCACACCCCTCAGGAGACGACAGATGACCGTGTACTTCATCGGTGCGGGCCCCGGCGCCGCCGACCTGATCACGGTGCGCGGCGCGCGCACGCTCGCCGCCTGCCGGGTGTGCCTGTACGCGGGCAGCCTGGTGCCCCGCGAGCTCCTGGCCGAGTGCCCGGACGACGCCCGCCTGGTGGACACCGCCCAGCTCGACATCGACGCGATCACCGCCGAACTCGTCGCCGCGCACCGGGCCGGCCACGACGTGGCGCGGCTGCACTCCGGCGACCCCTCGGTGTTCAGCGCGGTCAACGAGCAGATGCGGCGCCTGGACGAGGCGGGCGTGCCGTACGAGGTGGTCCCGGGCGTGCCCGCGTTCGCCGCCGCGGCGGCGGCCCTCAAACGTGAGCTGACCGTGCCGACCGTGGGCCAGACCGTCATCCTGACCCGGATCGCCCAGCGGGCCACCGCCATGCCCGAGGGCGAGGACCTGGCGACGCTCGGCCGCAGCGGCGCGCTGATCGTCCTGCACCTCGCGGCCCGCTACGTGGACCGCGTCGTCGAGGAGCTGCTGCCGCACTACGGCGCCGACTGCCCGGCCGCCGTCGTCGCGATGGCCTCACGCCCCGACGAACTCGTCCTGCGCGGCACCCTGGACGACATCGCCGCACAGGTGAAGGCCGCGGGCGTCATCCGTACCGCCGTGATCATGGTCGGGCGCACCCTGGGCGCCGAGCAGTTCCACGACAGCCACCTCTACTCGCCCGCCCGCGACCGCCACACCTGCTGACCGGGACCTGTCCGGCCGGGGCGGGTCAGCGGACGGGGCTGCGCCCCACCACGTTCCCCGCCCGGTCGACGCAGATCACGTCCACCGCCACCGGCGCGCCCCGCAGCACCGACAGTGCCTCGTCCCGCGCGGCCACGGCCACCAGATCGCCCAGCGGCACCCCGCGCGCCTGGCACAGCTGGAGCGCGGCGAGACCGGTGTTGGCGACGGCGATCCCGGCGGCCAGGGACTCGTCGGCGCCGCCGCGCCGGGCGAGCTCCGCCAGGTACGCCTTGTCGACCTGGGAGCGGCCCGAATGGAGGTCCAGATGCCCGGCGGCGAGCTTCGACAGCTTGGCGAACCCGCCGCAGACGGTCAGCCGGTCCACCGGATGGCGGCGCACGTACTTGAGCACCGCGCCCGCGAAGTCGCCCATGTCCAGCAGCGCGATCTCCGGCAGCCCGTACTCGGCGACCACCGTCTTCTCCGAGGTCGAGCCCGTGCACCCGGCCACATGGGTGTGCCCGGCCGCGCGCGCCACGTCCACGCCCCGGCGGATCGAGTCGATCCACGCCGAGCAGGAGTACGGCACCACGACCCCGGTCGTGCCCAGGATCGACAGGCCGCCCAGGATGCCCAGGCGCGGGTTCCAGGTGGAGCGGGCGATCTCCTCGCCGTGGTCCACGCCGATCGTCACCTCGACGTCCCCGGGCCCGCCGTGCGCCGCCGCGACCTCCGCGACGTGCTCCCGGATCATCTGGCGCGGCACCGGGTTCACGGCCGGTTCGCCGACGTCCAGCGGCAGCCCCGGCAGCGTCACCGTGCCCACGCCGGGCCCGGCCCGGAACACCACGCCCGAGCCCGGCGGCAGCGCCCGCACGGTCACCCGCACCAGGGCGCCGTGCGTCACGTCGGGGTCGTCGCCCGCGTCCTTCACCACGCCCGCCGTCGCCCGCCCGTCGCCCAGCTCCTCCACGGCCAGCGCGAACGCCGGGGTCTCGCCCTTGGGCAGCGTGATCGTCACCGGGTCCGGGAAGTCCCCGCTCAGCAGCGCCGTGTACGCGGCCGTCGCGGCGGCGGTGGCGCAGGCACCGGTCGTCCAGCCGGGCCGCAGACCGGTGTGCTTGAGTTGGGCGCCGCGCCCGCCTTTCGCCTCACTCATGGATGGTCCCCGTGCACGTACTGATTCTGGGCGGGACGACGGAGGCCCGCCGCCTCGCCGAACTCCTGGTGGCCGGGCTGCCCGCCGGAAGCAGGGTCACCAGCTCGCTCGCGGGCCGGGTCGCCCGGCCGAAGCTGCCGCCCGGCGAGGTCCGGGTCGGCGGCTTCGGCGGAGCCGAGGGGCTCGCGGAGTGGCTCCGCTCGCACCGGGTGCACGCGCTCATCGACGCCACCCATCCTTTCGCCGGGACGATCACCTTCAACGCGGCCACCGCGGCCGCCGCCGCCCATGTTCCCCTGCTCATGCTGCGCCGGCCCGGCTGGGTGCCCGGTGCCGGTGACGACTGGCACCCGGTCGGCTCCCTGGCCGAAGCGGCCGGGGCGCTGCCCGCGCTGGGGCGGCGGGTGTTCCTCACCACGGGCCGCATGGGGCTCGCCGCCTTCGCGGGCCTGGACGGCCTGTGGTTCCTGATGCGGTCCGTGGACGCCCCGGAACCGCCGTACCCGGCCCGGATGGAGACCCTGCTCGACCGGGGCCCCTTCACCCTGGAAGGCGAGCGCGAGCTGATCCGCCGCCACCGCGTCGACGTCCTCGTCACCAAGGACAGCGGCGGCGCCGCGACCGCCCCCAAACTCACCGCCGCCCGCGAGGCCGGCATCCCCGTGGTCGTCGTCCGCCGGCCACCGGTCCCCGAGGGGGGCGCGGTGGCCGGCAGCCCGGAAGAGGCCCTGGCCTGGCTGACGGATCAGCCCTCCGGGTAGCGGCGCGGCGTCCACACGATCTGCGTGCCGTCGCCCCGTCGCCCCCACCGGGTCTGCGACGACCCGACGATGAGGAGCGTGCGCATGTCCACCTCGTCCGGATCGAGGTCCCCGAGGCGCACCGTACGTACGCTCTCGGCCGGCCCGCCGACGTCCCGGCCGAGGACCACCGGGGTGTCCGGCGAGCGGTGTTCGAGGAGCAGGTCCCGTGCCTTGCCGACCTGCCACGTCCGGCTCCGCGAACCGGGGTTGTACAGCGCGAGCACCAGGTCCGCCGAGGCGGCGGCGGACAGCCGGCGGGCGATGACCTCCCACGGCTTGAGCCGGTCCGACAGCGAGACCGTCGCGTAGTCGTGGCCCAGCGGCGCACCCGCCCGGGCCGCCGCCGCGTTCGCCGCCGTCACCCCGGGCAGCACCCGCACCGGCACGTCCGCGTACTCCTCCTGCGACGCGACTTCGAGGACCGCCGTCGCCATGGCGAAGACTCCCGGGTCGCCGCCGGACACCACGGCGACCCGCCGCCCGCGCCGGGCCAGGTCGAGCGCGAACTCCGCCCGTTCCGACTCCACCTTGTTGTCCGAGCCGTGCCGTACCTGCCCCGGCCGGACCGGCACCCGGTCCAGGTACGTCGTGTAGCCGACCAGGTCGTCGGCGGCGGCCAGCGCCCCGCGCGTCTCGGGCGTCAGCCACAGCGGACCGGCCGGACCGGTGCCGACGACCGCCACCTCACCGTCGCCCGGGGCGCGCTCCGGGCGGGCGTCGATCCGGCTCGGCAGTACGGCGACCGCGAAGTACGGAACCGAGGCGGCGTCGGTGTCCGCCAGGTCGCCCAGCCGCTCCCCGGCCATGGTGGCGCGCTCCACATAGCGTGCCTCGGGCAGCCGGCCCGACGCCTCGAACGCCCGGCGCACGGCGGGGAAGGTCCGGCCCAGCTTCATCACCACCGCGGCGTCGGTCGCGGCAAGCCGGGCGGTCAGCTCCTCCTCGGGCAGGGTGCCGGGCAGGATCGTCAGGACCTCCTCGCCCTCCGCGAGCGGGGTGCCGAGCCGCGCGGCGGCGGCGCTGACCGAGGTCACCCCGGGGATCACCTCGGTGGGGTAGCGGTCGGCCAGCCGCTTGTGCATGTGCATGTACGAGCCGTAGAACATCGGGTCGCCCTCGGCGAGCACGGCGACCGTGCGGCCCGCGTCCAGGTGCACGGCGAGCCGGGCCGCCGCCTCGGTGTAGAAGTCCTCCATCGCGCCCCGGTAGCCGCCCGGGTGGTCCGTGGTCTCCGTCGTGACGGGGTAGACCAGGGCCTCCTCGATGTGGTCGGCGCGCAGGTGCTCCGCCGCGATGGACCGGGCGATGGACCGCCCGTGCCGGGCGCTGTGGTAGGCCACGACGTCCGCCTCGGCGATGACCTCCGCCGCGCGCAGGGTCATCAGGGCGGGGTCGCCGGGACCGAGCCCGACGCCGTAGAGCCGTCCCGCCCGCCGCTCGTCCGGCTGTCCCGCCCGCTGCTCGTCCGGCCGTCCCGTCTGCTGCTCGCTCACGGTCACTCTTCCTCGCTGGCGATGGCGTTGAGCGCGGCGGCCGCGATGGCGCTGCCGCCGCGCCGGCCGCGCACGATGAGGTGGTCGAGCCCCGACGGGTGGGCGGCCAGGGTGTCCTTGGACTCGGCGGCGCCGACGAACCCCACCGGGACACCGATGACGGCGGCGGGGCGCGGGGCCCCCTCCTCGATCATCTCGAGCAGCCGGAACAGGGCGGTCGGCGCGTTCCCGACGGCCACGACCGCCCCGTCGAGCCGGTCCCGCCACAGTTCGAGGGCGGCCGCCGAGCGGGTCGTGCCCAGCTCCTTCGCCAGCCCGGGCACCGCCGGGTCGGACAGGGTGCACACCACCTCGTTGTCCGCGGGCAGCCGCTTGCGGGTGACCCCGCTGGCGACCATGGCCACATCGCACAGGATGGGCGCCCCGGCACGCAGCGCCGCGCGGGCGCGGGCGACCGCGTCGGGCGTGTAGCCGAGGTCGCGTACGAGGTCGACCATCCCGCAGGCGTGGATCATCCGGACCGCGACCTGGCTCACGTCCGCGGGCAGCCCGGCGAGGTCCGCCTCCGCCCGGATGGTGGCGAAGGACTGGCGATAGATGGCCGGTCCGTCCTTCTCGTACTCGTACACAGTGGTGTCGCTCTCTTCTCAGGGCGGGGGGTCGGACAGGAAAGTGTGGGGAGGCAGGCGGATACGGCGATCAGGTGTGAGGAGCACGGGCCGCCGTCACGGCGTCCGCCAGCGCGCCGGGGTCGTCGGCGACGCGCACCGGGGCCTCGCGCTCGCCGTCCCGTACGACGGACACCCGGTAGCCGCCGTCCGGTCCTGCGAGGACGTCGACCCAGGTACCGCGCGGGTGCCCGCACCGCCGCTCGCACCCGGACCAGTGGACGGGCAGGGCGTGGTCGGGCGACCCGGCGTGCAGGGCTGACGCCGCGTCACCCCGTACATCGGCCAGGGACTTCGCGCACCCCGGCCGCCCGATGCACGCGTTCACGCCGGACCACGGCGAGCCGGGCCCGGTGACGAGACCCGTAGCCTCCAACGCGTCGAGCGCCCCGGACACCCGCTCCCGCCGGACTCCGGGCACGACGACTCCGCGCCACGGGGTGAGCCGCAGTTCGCCGGCGCCGTGGTCCCGGGCGAGGTCCGTCAGCGCCCGCCACCGCACCGCGTCCGCCCGCCCGAGGGGCAGCCCGACCGACAGCGCGTCCACGGCCCCGGGCCCCGCCACCACACCGGGTGCCGGGGGAGCCCCGGCCGGTACCGGTACGGTCCTGAGGGCGACGAGCAGCCCCGCCGCACCCAGCCTCCGTACCACCTCGGCGAACAACGGACCGGCACCCCCGGAGAGGTCGGCGACCCGCCACGCACCGGAACCGGCCGCCGCGGACAGGAACACCGTCGCCGCCAGCAACGCGGCGCGCGGCGCCTCGTCACCCGGAATCCGGGCCACCGACTCCAGCGCCCCGATGCGCAGCTCCGCGTCCCCGTCCGCCCGTGCCCGCAGCGTCACATCGGCGCCCAGCGCGTCCACATCGCCGCGCCCGTCGTCCAGCGCGAACAGGAACCGGCCCGACAGGCCGACCGCCTCCTCGCTCGCGCACACCAGCGCGTCCAGCGCGGACAGCCACGGGCGGACATCCCGCTCGCCGCGACCGTCGAGCCCGGACAGCGGAGAGGCCACCACGTTGCGGACCCGCTCATGCCGCCCGGAGGGCAAAAGACCCATTTCGTACATCCGGGAGGCCAGTGCACCCCCGCACTCCGCGTCCAGGCCGCGCAGCTGCACATTGCCGCGCGAAGTGAGATGCAGCTCACCATCGCCCAGCTCCGCGGCCAACTCCCGCAGCGCGTCCGCCTGGTCCGCGCCGAGCACGCCACCGGGCACCCGGACCCGTGCCAACGCCCCGTCGTCCGCCCGGTGCAGGCGCAGCGCACCGGGGCAGGCGTCGCCGCGGGACCGGAAACGGGCGTCGTCGGGCTGGGCGAAATGGGGGGCTGGGGGAGGCATGGCGGCGAGCATACCGACCATCTCATCCGATCCGTATGACCCGTCGGGCGCCCCGGCCCGTACTATGCCTGCGGGGCCCGTCTTCGCGGACGGACCCCGGCGGACCTCCGGGTCCGTCGTCGCCACAGACGGCGACAGGGGAGGAAGCCCGGTGCGATTCCGGCGCGGTCCCGCCACTGTGAGCCCGGCCCCACCAGGCCGGGCGAGTCAGGAACTCCCTTCCCCGCACGTTCGGCAGGTCCGAGCAGGGGAACTCGACACCGCCCGGGGCGTGGACACCCCGAGGAAGGCCAGACGCCGCATGATCCTGCTCCTGTCGACGTCCGACACCGACCTGCTCAGCGCCCGCGCCTCCGACGGACCGGTCCGCTACCGGTACGCGAACCCCTCCCGCCTCCCGCTCCAGGACCTGCCCGCCCTCCTGGACGGCACCGACCTCGTCGTCGTACGCCTCCTCGGCGGCATCCGCGCCTGGCAGGACGGCCTCGACCAGCTCCTCGCCACCGGCCGCCCCGTCGTCGTCCTCACCGGCGAACAGGCCCCCGACGCCCAGCTGATGGCCGCCTCAACCGTCCCCATCGGGATCGCCGCCGAGGCGCACGCCTACCTCGCGCACGGCGGCCCGACCAACCTGGACCAGCTGGCCCGCTTCCTCTCCGACACCGTCCTGCTCACCGGCCACGGCTTCGAACCCCCCGCCGCCGCGCCCTCCTGGGGCCCGCTGGAACGCACACCCCGCGAGACCCCGGACGGCGCCCCCACGGTCGCGGTGCTCTACTACCGCGCCCACCACATGAGCGGCAACACCGCGTTCATCGAGACCCTGTGCCGGGCCGTCGAGGCCCAGGGCGCCCGCGCCCTCCCGCTGTACGTCGCCTCGCTGCGCACCCCCGAACCCGCACTCATCGAGACCCTGCGCGACGCCGACGCGATCGTCACCACGGTCCTCGCGGCCGGCGGCACCCGGCCCGCCGAGGCGTCGGCCGGCGGCGACGACGAATCCTGGGACGCGGGCGCGCTCACCGCGCTCGACGTGCCGATCCTCCAAGCCCTCTGCCTCACCGGCTCCCGCACCGACTGGGAGGGCAACGACGAGGGCGTGTCCCCGCTCGACGCCGCCAGCCAGATCGCCGTGCCCGAGTTCGACGGCCGCCTGATCACCGTCCCGTTCTCCTTCAAGGAGATCGACGAGGACGGCCTGCCCGCCTACGTCGCCGACGACGAACGCGCCGCCCGCGTGGCCGGCATCGCCGTACGGCACGCCCGGCTGCGCCACATCTCGAACGCCGAGAAGCGCGTCGCGCTCGTGCTGTCCGCGTACCCGACCAAGCACTCCCGTATCGGCAACGCCGTCGGGCTCGACACCCCGGCCAGCGCGGTCGCCCTGCTGCGACGACTGCGCGAGGAGGGCTACGACTTCGGTACGGAGGAAGTCCCCGGCCTCGCCTCCGGCGACGGCGACGAGCTGATCCACGCCCTCATCGAGGCGGGCGGCCACGACCAGGCATGGCTCACCGAGGAACAGCTCGCCCGCAACCCGGTCCGCATCCCCGCCGCCGACTACCGCCGCTGGTACGCCACCCTTCCCGCCGAACTCCGTGAGGCGGTCGAGGAGCACTGGGGCCCGCCGCCCGGCGAGATGTTCGTGGACCGCTCCCGCAATCCGGAGGGCGACATCGTGCTCGCCGCCCTGCGCCGGGGCAACCTGCTCATCCTCATCCAGCCGCCGCGCGGCTTCGGCGAGAACCCGATCGCGATCTACCACGACCCGGACCTGCCGCCCTCGCACCACTACCTGGCCGCCTACCGATGGATCGCCGCCCGCGCCGACGACAACGGATTCGGCGCCGACGCGATGATCCACCTCGGCAAGCACGGCAACCTGGAATGGCTGCCCGGCAAGAACGCGGGCCTGTCCGCCTCCTGCGGCCCCGACGCGGCCCTCGGCGACCTCCCGCTGATCTACCCGTTCCTCGTCAACGACCCGGGCGAGGGCACCCAGGCCAAGCGCCGGGCGCACGCCACGCTCGTGGACCACCTGGTGCCGCCGATGGCCCGGGCCGACAGCTACGGGGACATCGCCCGCCTCGAACAACTCCTGGACGAGCACGCCCAGATCGCCGCCATGGACCCGGCCAAGCTGCCGGCCGTCCGCGCCCAGATCTGGACCCTGATCCAGGCCGCGAAGCTCGACCACGACCTGGGCGTCGAGGACCGCCCGGAGGACGAGGGCTTCGACGACTTCATCATGCATCTGGACGGCTGGCTCTGCGAGATCAAGGACGTCCAGATCCGCGACGGCCTCCACGTCCTGGGCGCCGCGCCGACCGGGGCCGCCCGCGTCAACCTGATCCTGGCCATCCTCCGCGCCCGCCAGATCTGGGGCGGCACGACGTCCCTGCCGGGCCTGCGCGAGGCGCTGGGCCTGGACGAGTCTGCGGCGACGCGCACGGACGCGGACGCGGTGGAGGAGCAGGCCCGCGCCCTGGTCCAGGCGATGGAGGACGCGAACTGGGAGCGGTCGGCCGCGCGCGGGGTCGCAGCGACCGCACCCGGCCCGTCGGCAGGGGGCTCCGCCCCGGACCCCGCCGCTCAATCGCCGCAGGGGCTTGATTCCGTCGCCGCCATCCTCGACTTCGCCGCCGAAGAGGTCGCCCCCCGCCTGGCCAGGACCACCGACGAACTGGACCACTGCGTCCACGCCCTCAACGGCGGATTCGTGCCCGCAGGGCCGTCCGGCTCACCCCTCCGGGGACTCGTCAACGTCCTCCCCACCGGCCGGAACTTCTACTCCGTGGACCCGAAGGCCGTCCCCTCCCGCCTCGCCTGGGAGACCGGCCAGGCCCTCGCCGACTCGCTCCTCACCCGCTACCGCGCGGACAACGGCGACTGGCCGGTGTCCGTCGGCCTCTCGCTCTGGGGCACGAGCGCCATGCGGACCGCGGGCGACGACGTCGCGGAGGCGTTCGCCCTCCTCGGCGTGCGCCCGGTCTGGGACGAGGCCTCGCGCCGCGTCACCGGCCTGGAGGCGATCCCGGCCGAGGAGCTGGGCCGCCCCAGGATCGACGTCACCCTCCGCATCAGCGGCTTCTTCCGCGACGCGTTCCCGCACACCATCGGCCTCCTGGACGACGCCGTGCGGCTGGCCGCCTCGCTGGACGAGCCCGCCGAGCTCAACCACGTACGGGCGCACGCCCAGGCCGACCTGGCCGAGCACGGGGACGAGCGCCGGGCCACCACCCGTATCTTCGGCTCGCGCCCCGGCACGTACGGCGCCGGGCTGCTCCAGCTCATCGACTCCCGCGACTGGCGCACCGACGCCGACCTCGCCGAGGTCTACACGACGTGGGGCGGCTACGCCTACGGCCGCGACCTGGACGGCTGCCCGGCCCGGGAGGAGATGGAGACCGCGTACAAGCGCATCGCGGTCGCGGCGAAGAACACCGACACCCGCGAGCACGACATCGCGGACTCCGACGACTACTTCCAGTACCACGGGGGAATGGTCGCCACGGTCCGCGCGCTGCGGGGCACCGCCCCGGAGGCGTACATCGGGGACTCGACCCGCCCCGAGACGGTCCGCACGCGCACGCTGACCGAGGAGACCTCCCGGGTCTTCCGCGCCCGGGTCGTCAACCCCAAGTGGATCGAGGCGATGCGCCGCCACGGCTACAAGGGAGCCTTCGAGCTGGCCGCGACCGTCGACTACCTCTTCGGTTACGACGCCACGACGGGCGTGGTCGCGGACTGGATGTACGACAAGCTGACCGAGACCTACGTCCTGGACCCGGCCAACCGCGCCTTCCTCGAACAGGCCAACCCCTGGGCCCTGCACGGCATCGCGGAACGTCTCCTGGAAGCGGAGTCGCGCGGGATGTGGGCCAAGCCCGACCCGGCGGTGCTCGAAGCGCTGCGCCAGGTGTTCCTGGAGACGGAAGGAAACCTGGAGGGCGAGGAGTAGGTCCTCAGCCGGCGGTCCCGGGCTTCACACCCCAGACGTACACGACGTCGTCGAGCGCGAGCAGATCCCACAGTTTCGCCGCGTCGTCCACGGTGAGGTTGACGCAGCCCGCCGACCCGCCGCCGTCGTACAGGTCGCCCGGGTGCCCGTGCAGCGCCTGACCGCCGTCGAAGAACTGCGAGTACGGCATGGGGGCGTCGTCGTAGAGGTCGGAGACGTGGTCGCGGTCGCGCCAGTAGATGGTGTGCCGGCCGGGCCGCGTCTCCTCCGCGTCGCGGCCGGTGCGGATGGGCACGGGCCCGAAGACGACCTTCTTCCCCTTCTGCACCCACAGCAGTTGGCGGTCCATGTCGACGCAGGCCACCCGGCCGCTCTCGACGGGGCAGTTCCCGGCGGCGTTCGGATTCGGCGTGGCTTCGACCACGAGCATCGCGCGGTACGTGCCGAGGTCGGCGAGCCCGTCCGGGTGCGGGCGGCCCTGCTCGGTCTGGAACGACCGGATCGCCCGGCAGTCCGCGTCGGACTGACGGCCGTCCACGGGCAGTCCGAGGTGCTGCTCCAGCTGCCGCTGGTACGGCCCGGCCGGCGCGGTGCACGCGGCGTCGCGGCCGGGCGACGCGGCCGAGGGGGCCACGGTGCAGAGCAGCGCCATGGCCGTCGTGGCGACGGCGGCACCGATGAGGCGGTGGGGACGGGACACGGCCGGACCTCCTGCGGGATCAACGGGAACGGTGTAGTGCCGAGCCAAGCAGCGAAAACGCCCGGCCGCCCACGAGTGGGCGGCCGGGCGGGTGACCGTGTCAGCCGCGAGCGGCCTTGTGCGTGTCGTCCTTGCAGTCCTTGCCCTTGCACGGCTCACCGCGGTCGTTGGCCAGCTCCACGGTGACGCCCTCGGAGCTGTTCTCCGCGGTCACCTCGAACGGCCCCGAGACGGGGTTCGCCGGCAGGACGTAGCCCTCGGGGACGGCGATCTCGCGGAGGTAGTACTCACCGAGCGGCAGGTCGTCGAACGTGCACTGCCCCTCCTCGTCGGTGGAGCAGCCGGCGTCCGCCAGGGTGTCGGGGTTCGCCCCGCCCGTCTGGAGCCCCGGCACGTCGTTGCTCTCGCGCCACAGCTCGAAGACGGCCCCGGGCAGCGGCTCGCCGTTCTTCGCGTCCGTCTTGTCCAGCGTCAGCGAACCGGTCACCGGCGGTACGGGCGTCCGGCTGTTGACGGCCTCGACCTCGACGCCGTCCTCGGCGTTGTCCTCGGTGAGGGTGAGGGGTCCGAAGACGTTGGGGTCGGGGAGGTCGTAGCCGTCGGGGGCTTCGGTCTCGCGCCAGTAGTAGGTGCCGGGGATCGTGGTCGCGGTGCAGACGCCGTTGGCGGGGGTGGTGCAGTCCGAGACGTGGGTGTCGGGGTCGGCGCCGTTGGTCTGGAGACCCGGGGTGTCGTTGGTCTCGCGCCACAGCTCGAAGTCGGCCCCGGCCAGCGGGGCGCCGGTGTCACCGTCGATCTTGTGGACGCTCACCTCCCCGGTCACGGGCGGTACGGGCGTCCGGCTGTTGACGGCCTCGACCTCGACGCCGTCCTCGGCGTTGTCTCCAGTGAGGGTGAGGGGTCCGAAGACGTTGGGGTCGGGGAGGTCGTAGCCGTCGGGGGCTTCGGTCTCGCGCCAGTAGTAGGTGCCGGGGATCGTGGTCGCGGTGCAGACGCCGTTGGCGGGGGTGGTGCAGTCCGAGACGTGGGTGTCGGGGTCGGCGCCGTTGGTCTGGAGACCCGGGGTGTCGTTGGTCTCGCGCCACAGCTCGAAGTCGGCCCCGGCCAGCGGGGCGCCGGTGTCACCGTCGATCTTGTGGACGCTCACCTCCCCGGTCACCGGCGGTACGGGCGTCCGGCTGTTGACGGCTTCGGTCTGGACGCCCTGGTCCGCGTTGTCCTCGGTGAGGACCAGCGGCCCGAAGACGTTGGGGTCGGGCAGTTCGTAGCCGTCCGGGGCCGCGGTCTCGCGCCAGTAGTACGTGCCCAGGGTGGTGGTGTCGGTGCAGAGGCCGTCCGCCGGGGTGGTGCAGTCCGAGACGTGGGTGTCGGGGTCGGCACCGTCGGTCTGGAGGCCGGGCACGTCGTTGGTCTCGCGCCAGAGCTCGAAGTCGGCCCCGGCCAGCGGGTCACCGGTCTCGGCGTCGGTCTTCAGCACGCCCACCGCGCCCGTCACCGGCTGCGGACCACCGCAGTCCGGGAGGTCGCCGTTGAACGGGTAGGCGTGGAACTCCACCCCGGCGCTCTCGCTGGTGTGGGTGAGCGAACCGGTGGTGAAGAACCTGCCGTTCATGCCGGGCAGGCTCACGGTGCTCATGGACGCCTGCTCGCCCACCAGCACGCTGCCCTGGAACTGCCCGGACCCCTCGAAGGACGCCGTGGTGGCGTCCGGCAGGTTCCACAGCAGCCGCTCGCGGTACTGGCCCAGCGTGTCGCTGCCGCTGGTGGTGTTGATGACGCGGTTCTCCCCGATCACGTTGACCAGGATCGTCGCGTCAGCGGGGATGCCCTCGAACTCGATGGACTGGCTTCCGTTGGGGGAGTTCGGGTTGACCAGGTCGAAGTCGACGTTGAACACCTGGAGGCCGGACGTCCCGTCGCCGGTGAACAGCGTCCGGTAGCCCTCGTTGACCGCGGTTCCGGTGGGCGTCCGGGTCTCGCCGTCCGGCCGTGCGTAGCACTGGCTGGCCGCCGTGAGCTCGTCGCGCAGACCCACGTACGGGGCCGTCGCGTCGTCGTCCTGGATGGTCCTCCCGGTGACGGTCCCGGTCAGCTCGCCCGCGTAGCGCACGGTGCCCAGCTCGTCGACGAGACCGCCCGTCGTGTCCAGGGTCTGTCCGGCGGCGATGGTCACGTCCCCGCCGGCGGCCAGGAAGTCCGAGTCGACGGGAGGCGCGACGCGCGACCCCACCCCGACGATCCCGAGGTTGTACAGCCCGCCCGCTTCCGCGTCCTTGTCCTGGTCGAAGTCGTCGAGCACGACGACCCGGCCCTCGGCCTCCGCCGCACGCCCCCGGACGAGGAAGTCGTCGCCCACGAAGATGTTGATCGCGTCGTCCCGGCCCGCGATGTCCCCGTTGTTGACCGGCGGGAACGGGTCCGGGCAGTCGCCCGGCACACACGGCCCGAGACCCCCGGGCAGCGTGGCGGCGGCGGCCGGCGTCGCGCCCAGGCCGAAGGTGAAGGCGGGGACGACGGCCGCCAGGACGGCACAGGCCGCACCCGTGGTGCGAGCGCGCGAACGCAGCGCGGCTAGGCGCTGGGGCATGGGTTTCATGGCGGCATCCTGGGCGGCCGGGACCCCCGCTCCGCGCGCGCGACACGAGGCGTTGCGCCATGCGGCGGGGCGGGGGCACCCGGACGGCGGGGCGGTTGCGGCGGGAGGCGGGCCACCCGGCCCCCGCTCAGCCGGGACCGCCGCTCCCGCCCCGTTCAGGCCGGGCCGGTCCAGAGCTGGTTGTCACTGCCGTAGCAGGTCCAGAGCTGGAGCCGGGTGCCGTTGGCCGAGCTGGGTCCGGTCGCGTCCAGGCATTTCCCGGACGCGGGATTCACCAGCTCGCCGGTGCTCCGGTGCTGCCAGACCTGCGCCCCGGAGCCGTTGCAGTCGTAGAGCTGCACCTTCGTGCCATTCGCGGTTCCGGCCTCGGTGACGTCCAGGCACTTGCCGAGCGCCCTCAGCGTGCCGTCGGAGCCGGCCGTCCAGCGCTGGGCCCCGGAGCCGTTGCAGTCGTAGAGCTGGACCGCCGTGCCGTTGGCGGAACTCGCGCCCGCCACGTCGACGCACTTGCCGCCGTAGCCGGTGATCCGGCCGGTGGCGCCGCCGGGCGGGGTGACCGGGCCGCCGTCCTGCCCGGCGGCCCAGGCGATCTCCTGGAGCAGGAGCTGGTTCTGCCGGTCGCTGGCGAAGGTGGAGGAGAGGGCGGTGTCCGTCGCGTAGTCCATCGCGTTGTGGCCGAAGTTGTTGTAGACCATCCGGTAGTCGCGGTTCGACCACACGATCGGGTAATCCCCGCTGTACCAGGTCTGGTTGGGGTCGGTGCCGATGGGGAACGTCGACGGAGCCATGGACGCGAGGACGTCGATCGCGGGGTTCTTCCGCAGGTCGTTCTGCCAGCTGTACCACTCGCTGACCGACGAGGTGATGGTGGCAGGAAGCCCCGCCGTCGCCGGGTGCCCCGGGTCGTCCACGCGCAACGTCTCCTGCGTGGGGCCCCAGGTGTTGGACCGGAAGGTGCCGGTGCCGAGGAAGGTGTTGTGGTACCAGGGCCAGTCGCTGGTGTCCGTGGTGAACGCGGACACGTGGAATCCGACGAAGCCGCCGCCGTTGCGCACGTACGTCTGGAAGGCGGAGCGCTGCGAGGCGGTGTGCGGGTAGTCGTCGAGGAACATCACGACCTGGTAGCCGGCCAGTTCGCTGCTGTTGAGCCGGTTCCAGTCGGTGGTGGCGGTGTACGTGAAGCCGTGGGCGGCGCCCTGCTGGGCGAACCAGGTGTTGGCCTCGTGGTCGAAGCTGATGTGCGCCGCGTCGTACGTGCCGTCGTAGAAGGCCAGCACCCGGAACGTGCCGGCGGCGGGGGCGGAGTGGGCCGGGGCGGTCTGCAGGCCGAGCACGAGGGCGGCCAGGGCGAGGATCCGGAGCAGGAGTGCGGTGCCGTGTCTGACGCGCATGGGGGACTCCCGAGGTGAGCGGTGGAGAGCGCAGCGGCTGAGCAGACCGGAGTCTGCGCGTGTACACGACAGCCCGTCAAGGCATCTGTCAGGAAACTTTCCTGGCAGAAAATCGCGCATAACTCGAACGCTGCACATCGGTGCAGCTGACCTGCGAATTCAAGAGACGTACGAGGGTCCTGCGGTTTCCCGCGAGCATGGGCGAAGTGTCTACAGAGGGTGAAATACCGGGCCATGCACAGGGGTTGACGGGTGGTCGGTGGCGCCTCTAGCTTCACGGCTTGAAATAAGGCCGGACGTGTTTCCTGTCATGCCCCTGACTACTCACTCCCCGCCCGCCACAGGAAGGCCCCCCATGCCTCATCCGCCCCACCGCCGCCGCAGACGGCGAACCGCCCCCCTGGCCATGGCGCTGTCCGCCACGCTGGCCGCCGCCGGGGCCCTGGTCGCCCTCGGCTCGGGGACCGCCGGCGCCGCGACCCCCGGCGCCCTGACCAACACCGGCAACGGCAAGTGCCTCGACGTCACCGACGGCTCGACCGCCGACGGCACGCCCGCCCAGATGTGGACGTGCTACCCCGGCAGTCAGAACCAGAGCTGGACCCTGAACAGCGACGGCTCGCTGACCGCGAGGGGCAAGTGCCTGGACCTGGCCGCGAACGGCACGGCCAACGGCACCGCCGTCCACCTGTGGACCTGCTACGGGAGCGTCGCCACCCAGAAGTGGCGGCTGACCTCGGCCGGTGACCTGGTCAACACCGCCGCGGACAAGTGCCTGGACATCAAGGACAACAGCAACGCGGACGGCGCCCGCCTCCAGGTCTGGGACTGCGCGGGCACCGGCAACCAGAAGTGGAGCTTCTCCGGCGCGGTGGACCCGACCGATCCCACGGACCCGCCCACGGGCGACGACCCGGACCTCGGCCCGAACACGGTGATCTTCGACCCGTCGATGTCCGCGTCGGCCATCCAGTCCAAGCTCAACAGCATCTTCAGCCAGCAGCAGTCCAACCAGTTCGGCTCCCAGCGCTACGCGGTCCTGTTCAAGCCGGGCACGTACAGCGCGGACGTCAACGTCGGCTTCTACACCCAGGTCGCCGGCCTCGGCCTCTCCCCGGACGCGGTGAACATCAACGGCGCCGTCCACGCGGAGGCCGACTGGTTCCAGGGCAACGCCACCCAGAACTTCTGGCGTGACGCCGAGAACCTCTCCGTCACGCCGACCGGCGGCAGCGACCGCTGGGCCGTCTCGCAGGCGGCACCGTACCGGCGCATGCACGTACGCGGGAACCTCAAGCTGGACGACGGCGGCTGGTCCAGCGGCGGGTTCATCTCCGACTCGAAGATCGACGGCCAGATCCAGTCCGGCAGCCAGCAGCAGTTCCTGACCAAGAACACCAAGATGGGTTCCTGGTCCGGCTCCAACTGGAACATGGTCTTCGTCGGCGACCAGGGCGCACCCGCCCAGTCCTTCCCGACCTACACCACTGTCGCCTCCGCCCCGGTCAACCGTGAGAAGCCCTTCCTGTACGTGGACGACGCGGGCGCCTGGAAGGTCTTCGTCCCCGCCGCCCAGACCAACGCCTCGGCCACCACCTGGAGTGGCAAGAACCAGGCGGGTTCCTCGCTCCCGCTGGACGACTTCTACATCGCCAGGCCCGGCGCGAGCGCGGCCGACATGAACGCGGCCCTGGCCGCCGGCAAGAACCTCCTCGTCACCCCCGGCGTCTACCACCTCAACCAGACGCTCAACGTCACCCGCCCCGACACCGTCGTCCTCGGCATGGGCCTCGCCACGCTCATCCCGGACAACGGCCTCACCGCGCTGACCACCGCCGACGTGGACGGCATCAAGATCGCGGGCGTCCTGGTCGACGCCGGTACGACCAACTCCCAGACGCTGATGCGGATCGGGCCCGACGGCTCGTCGGCGAACCACGCCGCCAACCCCGTCACGCTCAACGACGTGTTCTTCCGCATCGGCGGCGCGACCGTCGGCAAGGCCACCCAGTCGCTGGTCGTCAACACCAACCACACGATCATCGACCACACCTGGATCTGGCGCGCCGACCACGGCAACGGCGGCACCGTCGGCTGGAACACCAACACCGCCGACACCGGGCTCGTCGTCAACGGCCAGAACGTCACCGCGTACGGGCTGTTCGTGGAGCACTACCAGAAGACCCAGGTCGTCTGGAACGGCAACGGGGGCCGCACGTACTTCTTCCAGAACGAGCTGCCCTACGACCCGCCCAACCAGAGCGCCTGGAAGAACGGGAACACCAACGGCTACCCGGCGTACAAGGTCGGCGCGTCCGTGACCAGCCACGAAGCCTGGGGCCTCGGCAGCTACGCGTACTTCAACGTCAACCCGTCAGTGGTCGAGGACCATTCCTTCGAGGTGCCCCAGACCTCCGGCGTGAGGTTCCACGACATGGTGACCGTCGTCCTCGGCGGCGCCGGAACGATCAGCCACATCATCAACAGCACCGGGGCGGCGGTCACGCCCAGCAGCAACGTCGCGTACCTCACCACCTACCCGTAGACCGGAGGGACCCCCATGCCCAGATCCCGCAGCAGATGGCTCACCACCCTGCTCGGCGTCGTTCCCCTGGCCGCCGCCGGCCTGGTCGCCACGGCCGCCGCTCCCGCCTCCGCCGCTGCCAACCCCGGCCCCGGCTTCCCCGCGCACTACGCCGCTCCGTACGCGGAGATGTGGAACAGCCCGTCCAGCCTGATGAACGCGTACAACGCGACCGGCAACAAGTACTACACGCTCGCCTTCATCGTCAGCCAGGGCACCTGCAACGCCACCATCAACGGCGACACCCCGGTCACCGACTCCGGCTGGAACAACGCGATCAACAGCCTCCGCGCGGTCGGCGGCGACGTCATCGCCTCGTTCGGCGGCGCGAGCGGCAGCGAACTCGCCTCCTGCGGCACGGTGTCCGCGATGCAGGCCCAGTACAAGAAGGTCATCGACCAGTTCAACCTGACCCGCATCGACCTGGACATCGAGGGCGGCACCCTCGACAACACCGCCGCCAACGACCGCCGCAACCAGGCGCTGGCCAACCTCCAGAAGGACTACGCGGCCCAGGGCCGGAAGCTGGATGTCGACTTCACCCTCCCGGTCAGCCCGAGCGGCCTCGAATCCAACGGCATCGCGCTCCTGAAGAACGCCAAGAGCCACAACCTGAACGTCAACCTGGTCAACATCATGACCATGGACTACGGCCCCGCCATGGACATGGGCCAGGCCGCGATCAGCGCCGCGAACGGACTGCACAGCCAGCTCGGCCAGATCTGGACCGACAAGTCCTCCGCCCAGCTGTGGGCGATGGAGGGCAACTGCCCGATGATCGGCGTCAACGACACCGCCGCCGAGGTCTTCACCGTCCAGGACGCCCAGGAACTCGAAGCCTTCGCCGCGAGCAAGGGCATCCAGGAGCTCACCTTCTGGTCCCTGGGCCGCGACAACCAGGGCCAGAGCGGCACCCCGCAGAGCACCTGGCAGTTCACCAACACCTTCAAGGCCATCACGGGCGGCGGCGGCCCCGTCGACCCACCGGCCGGCACCACCGCCATCAAGGGCTACGGCGGCAAGTGCGTCGACGTCGCCGGCGCCAACAGCGCCAACGGCACCAAGGTCGACCTGTACACCTGCAACGGCACCTCGGCCCAGCAGTGGACCCGCAACGGCAGCACCTTCCGCGCCCTCGGCAAGTGCCTCGACGTCGCGGCGGCGGGCACGGCCAACGGCACCAAGGTCCAGCTCTACGACTGCAACGGCTCCGGCGCCCAGTCCTGGACCACAGGCGCCAACGGCAGCCTGGTGAACGCCGGTTCGGGCAAGTGCCTCGACGTCACGGACTGGAGCACCACGGACGGCAACCAGCTCCAGATCTGGACGTGCGGCGGCACGGCGAACCAGTCCTGGACGCTGGCGTAGCACCTGTCGCCCCGGTCCGGCGCGATCGGACTCACCCGCAGCGGTGATGCCGATCCCGCCAGGCCCGGGGCGACAACCCGTACGCGTCCTTGAAGACCTTGCTGAAGTGGGCGGCGTTCACGAAGCCCCAGCTCCGCCCGATCGCCGCCACGGTCCGCACCTGCCCGGCAGCCCCGGCCAGCTCCCGCTTGCACGCCTCCAGCCGCCGGGCCCGTATCCAGTCCCCGAGGCTGATCCCCGCCCGGGACAGCACGGTGTACAGATGCCGTACGGAGATGGAGTGCGCGGCCGCGATCCGCGCCGCCGAGAGGTCGGGCTCGACCAGGTGCTCCCGGATGTAGTGCGTGATCCGCAGGGCGAGCGTCGCCTCCATCGGCTCCTTCGCCGTCGCGGCGTCCGCGTGCCGGGAGGCCAGGGCGGCGCGCAGCAACTCCACGCTGGGCGCCAGCACGGCCTCGGCGCGGTCGCTGCGGTGCAGTTCGTCGCTCCGGGCGAGCTGCGTGAAGTACGTGTACGCCAGCCGTGCGAGCGGGTCCCCGGCGCCGAACGTGAGCGTGGTGGTGTCCCGGATCAGCCGGTCCGGCAGCGCGAGCGCGGAGAGGGGCAGCCGCAGGAAGTGGTGGTCGACCCCTTCGTCGAAGAGCAGTGTGTACGGGGCGTTCGACCGGAACACAGCGAACTCACCGGGCCCGACGACGCATTCGCGCCCGTTCTGTGCGCCCATGCTGGTGCCCGTCACTTGAAGGCTGAGGAAGAGCGAGGGCTCCTCGTCCTTCCGTACCAGCCGCTCGGTCCGCCGTAACGTCACCGCCGTCGACCGGGCCGATGACACGCGCAGCGCTCCGACCGACCTCACCTCCATCCGGGCCCGGATCTCCCCGTCGGGTGCCCGGTGATCGATGTCCACCGGCACCACGGAGTCCCACACCGCGTGCCGGATGATCTCCTCGCGGTCCCGCGGCGGTATGTACGCGGTGTCCAACGCCGGACTCATGTGCGCCCCCTCGACATGAACGGTCGCAGACGAGTGTGGAGTACACGCTCCCATGGCGCAACGGCTGTGGCGCGGGATGCGCGTGTGCGCTCCGAGGCGGCGCACTCCTGGCAAAGAGCCGTGCACGGCGGGCGAAGTCGGCCACCGACGGCGACCCTAAGGTCCCTCAGCGAGACCATCACGCACTGCCGAAGCAGGAATGGGAGCCCGATGTCGCTGAAGACCAAACTCACCGCAACCCTGTTCGCCCTGGGTGTCGCCGCCGCCGCGCTGCCCCTGGCGGCATCACCGGCCCAGGCCGCCAGCATGTACGGATGCAGCTACCCGAATGTCTGCCTGTACAAGGGTTCCTATACGTCGGGCACCATTTGGGGCCGCTACCAGGACCCGGGCTACCAGCCGATGCCGACCGCCTACCGGAACGTCACGGACGCGGTGGTCAACACGCGTAACGACGACTCCGTCTGGCTGCTCGACACCGGCCCCTCCCCGGACCGGTACATCTGCATTCCGCGGAAAACCGCCGTGAACCTCGGCGCCTACGCCCACCCCAACGGCGGTACGTGGGCGAACGACGTCGACGTGATCAACATCTGGCAGCCGTCCGACAACGGCCTGTGCAGTGGCACGACCCAGGTCCGCCAGGGCAGCAAGCCGGACGGCTGGCGCCCCTGACCCGATACGCGCACGGAAGAGCCCTGCCGGTCCGCCTCGGCCCGGCAGGGCTCTCGTGCGTACAAGGGAGACCTGTACTACTTGGCCGTGGCGAGTCCGACGAACCCGGCCCAGGCGTTCCGCGATACGTGGAGGACGGGTCCGGCCGCGTCCTTGGAGTCACGTACTGCACGGCTCCGCAGCTGGCTGCGCGCTGGGGCTGGTACCCGAGGACGCAGGCACCGGGGAAGACGGTATGGGCGAAGCACGAGATCTCCGCCGCGCGGACAGGCACGCGCTGAGACCGTGCCCGCGCTACGTTCACTGGATGCGAAAGCCTTCGGAACAGGTTCCCACGCTCCTCGACGGCCCGGCCGTCGACGTTTCCGGCGCCCATGAGCTGCTCCTCGGCTATCTGGAGTGGTACCGCGAGGCGTTGATGCGGAAGCTCGCCGGGCTCTCCGACGACCAGCTCCGTACCGTTGTCGCACCACTCGGATGGTCGCCACTCGGACTGGTTCAGCACCTCGGCTGGGTCGAACGACGCTGGTTGCGTTGGGGGTTCGTCGCGGAGGAGGTCGTCGCCTATCCGCCGGGCGGGGACGCCGAGGAGTGGACGGTCGCTGTCGGCACCTCCGCCGCGCAGGTCATCGCCACCTACCAGGCGGAGGCGACCGCCGCCAGATCCGCCGCGGGATCAGCGGACCTGAACGACAAGGCATCCCTCGGGGGCCGCTTCAAGACGCCCGCCCAAGCGCCCACGCTCGGGCGGATTCTTTTCCACCTGCTCCAGGAGTACGCCCGCCACCTCGGCCACCTCGACATCGCGCGCGAGCTCATCGACGGCCGGACCGGCGAATGAGCCGCCCACGCGCCGGCCCCGGCCTCGGTCCGGACGAAGTCGCCTTGTGGCTGACGTAAGGGAAGCTTCTACGGTCCTGGGACAGGGCCGGAACCACCGGCTCGGTACGGCGAGAGCGCGGGGTGAAGGCGATGGAGTGGCCGACCGCCGAGGTGGCCCGGATGTCCGGGGTGACCGCGCGGACGCTGCGGCACTACGACGCGGTCGGCCTGCTGCCGCCCGCCCGTACGGGGGCGGGCGGGCTGCGGTACTACGGCGAGCGCCAGCTCCTGCGGCTGCAGCAGATCCTGGTCCTGCGGGAGCTGGGGCTCGGGCTGGAGGACATCGGCCGCGTCCTGGCCGAGCAGGTCGACGCGGTGGAGGCCCTGCGCGGCCACCACCGTCGGCTGCTGGCCGAACGGGACCGGCTCGACACGCTGGCCACCACCGTCTCGCGCACGATCGCCGAACTGGAACAGTCCAGGAAGGACGACGCACCCATGACCATCAACCGACCGGAGAACCTGTTCGAGGGCGTACAGCCGACCCAGTACCAGGAGAGCCTGCGCGACTTCCCCGCCCACGCCGAGCGGGTCGCCCAGCACGTCGCCGCGATGAACCCGGAGGACATCGAGGCCGGGCAGCGCGACCGCACGGCCCGGATGATCCGCCTCGCCGAGCTCCGGGCCGCCGGGCACACGGCCGACTCCGCGCCGGTCCAGGCCGAGACCGACGCCCACTACCGGCTGCTCTCCGCGCTGCGACCGGTCACCGCCGACGAGCACCTGGCCATGGGGCGCTCCATCGTGGACAACCGCGAGTGGCGGGCGGCCTACGAGGCGATCGCCCCCGGCCTCGCCGCGTTCCAGCGCGACGCCGTCGAGGCGTACACGGCCGAACGCCTCACCTGAAGACGGACGGGGGCCGCCCCGGCGGACAGGGCGGCCCCTCGGAGCCGTAAAGCCAGACGCGGGGCCATGTGCGACGATCGCTCGAATGACGGGCGTGAGCGGGGATTTCGAGCTGTCCATGGGCGAGCTGCGCGTCGTGGCGCGGTACGCCGCCGAGGCGGCGCAAGGCGTCCTGGCGGTGTTCGAGGACGCCCACCCCGACGACGGCAGGCCGCGCGCCGCCCTCGCGGCGGCCCGGGAGTTCATCGACGGCGCGCCCCGGACCAGGCTCCAGCGCGTCGCGTCGATGGACGCGCACCGCGCGGCGAGGGACGTGGCCACCGAAGCCGCACGCCTCGCCGCGCAGGCGGCGGGCGACGCCGCGTCCGCCGCCTATCTGCACCCCATCGCCAAGGCCCACCAAGTCGGCCACATCCTGCGGGCCGCCGCGAACGCGGCCCGCATCGCGGAGATCGAGGCGGGGGAGGACCCCGAGGCCGGGAACCGGGTGCTCGAAGGGGCCTGCGAACGGGCCACCCCCGCCCTGATCGACGTCCTCCGCCGCTACCCGCCCGCGCCCGGCGGCGGGAGCCGCGCCGCGCACCTCATGGCCGCGCTGGACGCCTCCCTCCGCCGGACACCGTGACCCCGTGCCCGTGTCTCCCCTCAGCAGCTGACGCTGCCCCGCCGCAGGGCGTGCCCGCCGTCGTTGGCGTCGTCGGACCAGTACACCGGCTTCGACCCCGCCACGCACGCGTCCGCGCCTGCCAGGGCGAAGCCCTCGTTGTTGTAGTTCGGCATGCCCGAGGGGCGGTTGTACGTCGTGGTCGGGGCGAACACGCCCGTGGTGCTGACCGCGAGGGTCTGGTGGCGACCGTCGCAGGTGTCGTCGCAGACCGCCCAGAGGCGGGACGCCTGGGGCTCCCACTGGAGCTCCATCACGCCGGACAGGCCACTGCTGAAGGAGGCGATCCGGGTGTACGAACCGGAGTCGGCGAGGACGTAGCCGTACACCATGCCCGTGCCCTCGACGCCGACGAGGAAGACGCCGTCGCCGTGCGCGCCGTAGTGGGCCGGGTCGTACGCGGCGCCCGTCGAGGCGTCCTTCAGACCGGCGCCCGTCAGCGACGCGTCCGGCACCCAGGTGATCGCTTCGAGGCCCAGGTTGGAGCCGGTCGAGGGGAGGTCCGAGGTGAGGTTCCACTCCTTGGTGGCCGTCAGCGACGTGCCCGTACCGCTCACGTCGTACCGCAGCACCGACAGGCGGCTCGTGCCCGAGGCGTCCCCGTTGCGCTCGCTCGCGACGAAGATCCCGCCCGGGGTCGCGGTCACCCCCTCACTGTCCGGGCTGCCGGAGCCGCCCGGGAAGCGCAGGGACTTGCCCGAGGACCAGCCGTTCGCGGTGTCCGGCTTCCAGCCGCCGGACCCGTCCGACACCAGGCGCCACAGCGTGCCGCTGTTCTGCGCCGCCCACAGCACCCCGCCGTCCTGGTAGA
This sequence comes from Streptomyces sp. SID9727, assembly GCF_010550605.1. Classification (GTDB taxonomy): domain Bacteria; phylum Actinomycetota; class Actinomycetes; order Streptomycetales; family Streptomycetaceae; genus Streptomyces. The sequence continues at coordinate 209,558 of NZ_JAAGNI010000136.1, read as the reverse complement.
GGCCGCTCAGGTCCTCGCCGAAGACGTTCAAGCCGTCCGCGGTGGCGACCGCGCTGCCGCCCGGCCACGCCACGGGGGTCGTCGGGCCCCCACCCGTACCGCAGTCGTTCGCGGCGCCCAGCGTCACCGAGTCCGCCTGCGCGAAGGACCCCGTGCCGTCGCCGCAGCGCGACCAGGACGGGTCCGAGTGCTTGCTCCACGAGAAGCCGTCCACCTGGGTCTTGCCGTCCGCCAGGTACAGCCGGGCCTGGTCCGCCGAGCCCAGCCCGAACGCGCCGCTGACGTCGAACGCCCGGAAGCCGCCGGGTGCCAGCGCCGTTCCGGAGGGGATCGTGTACGAGTGGTCCTTGTCGTCGTCCTTCAGGATCCAGCCCGACACGTCGACCGACGCGGTGCCCTTGTTGTACAGCTCGACCGAATCGTTCACATCGCCGGTGGTCACCACCTCGTTGATGCGCACGTCGTCCGCCGGGGCCGCGTGTGCCGCCGGCACACCGGTCAGCGCCCCGGCGGCCAGCAGCGGCGCGACGACGAGGAAGCGGGCGAGAGCGCGGGGCCGCCGGGAGCGGGAGGGCGATGTGGTCACGGAATCCATCCTGAGGTGGTCGTCGGGCGGGCGGCCCGACGTTCTCGGCCCAGCCCGAACGTGATGCCCCCTTCCGGGAGATGGCTCGCGAATGCCGGGCGAATTCCGTGGGGCCGGGACCCAGGAGGACGCCGCCCTCCGATCCCGCGAAGTGGCCTCCCGCCAGTCGGCCGTCCAGACCAAGGGCTACCTCGAGATAGTCCTCGATCAGCTGAATGCACGGTGCACTCCACACCGGGAACTAGGTTCCACACCGGAACCCTCCGAGTGCACCGCTGAGTTGGTGCAAGATGGCATGGTGTCAAGCCTCCGCACCGACCCTCGTACCTCCGCTGCTGTCCGCGGCAGCGGCTGGGTAGGCAACTCACCACAGGCCGAGCAGTTGCTGACGCATCTGGCGCCTGGTGAGCGGGTCGAGTCGCTTTTCACCACTCTCCGGTTCCACGGTGCGCTGACCGGCCGGCGTCTCCTCCTGTGGAGGGGCGCCTTCAAGGTGGAACGCATGGAACTGCGCCGTCCCCTCACCGTTCTGGGGACTGGGAGCCAGTCGCGGTTCGTCGAGGCGGTCGTGCTCGATGGCCCAGAGGGGGCGATGGAGCTCAAGCCCCTTTCGCCGTTGGTGGCCCGTGCTTTGATGGACGCCGGTCGGCCTGGCGGTGACGACGGCCCGGGCACTTCTCCGTACCTCCCGCAGGGCGACAGCGACGCCTCCGGGTTCCCCCGAGCACACCCGGGGAATCCCGGCCGGGCATCCACACCTCCGCACGCGAAGGAATGCACCGGCTCCCAGGAGAGGCTGTTCCGCGGGAGAGCCATCCGCACATGGCAGGACGCCGAGCTCGCCGCCGTCGACCACATGCGCAGTATCGGATTCGCCGATGCACAGGTGACAGGTTCCGGCGCGGACGGGGGTATCGACGTGATCGCCCACGATGCCATCGCGCAGGTGAAACACTACGGTCAGCCGATCGGTGTCGGCCCCATCCGAGAACTGCGGGGGGTGGCGGACGCGCACCATCACCTGCTGTTCTACGCGTCCGGTGGCTATACGGCCAGTGCCCTGAGGTTCGCGGACGAGAGGGGGATCGCCCTGTTCTCCCTTGTGGAGCCCGGCCACATCACTCCAGTGAACGCGGCAGCGTCTCGGCTGACTGCTCGCCGTGACCGGACCGCCGGGTGGATCCGGACGACGTCCAGCGAGGATCAAGTGGCTTCCGGACGCCGTCAGTTCCCGGACTCGCGCGCGATCCAGCGCGCTGCTGAGCTGGAGGCCCAGCGCCAGACCGTGCGCCGCCTGATCACCAGCGTCCGTGTGCTGACGAGTGTGGTTCACGCGCTGCCGTCCAATCGGTATACCAAGGACCGCATCAAGACACTGAACGCAGCGCACAAACTGACGGAGCGAGCGGAAGTCCTCCTCGCCAAGTCGCAGGCGGACTTCCAGACCCACGGCGGCCGGAAGCGACTTATCGCCATGGCCGACGAGAAGGCCCGCGAAGCTGCCCTGAAGCTGGGGATGCGAGTCTGAGGGCATGGCAGGCAGGAGATTCCGTCGTCCGCATGGCGCATCAGGGGCTTGACCGGAAGGCCTTCTCCCTGGTGCGCAGCGCGAGTCCCACCGGGCATGGAGGCTCTGCTGCTGAGGCAGATCTGGCCCTCCCGGCGGCGAGTGGACGGTTGATCGACGTCTGAACCGAACTCGCAGAAGTTCGTGGGACCCAGGGTGGGTACCCTGATCACTTCTTCGACTTCTGCAGCCGGGTGGCAGGGACGCGTTTCCTCCCCATCTCGATGATCAGGCCGGCGGCCTTGAACGTGAGGTTGAGGGCGACGCTGTCGGGGACCTGTTGGTCGGGGCCGAGGTGTCCGGTGATGTAGTCGCCCATCTGGACATTCGGGTCCAGCCGCCTGAGGACCATGTAGGCGATGGACTCGGCCTCGACCTCGTTGCGGGCATGGGCCGTGGCGCGTTCCTCGTCCGAGCGGGGCCGCGACCGACGATCGGGCCAGGTCTCCCCAGGACCTGCGCCGAGGTGTCCGCAGAACAGGTGCCCCAGCTCGTGGGCCAGCGTGGCGTACCGGTCCAGCAGGGGCAGATTCCGGTTGACCTCGATCTCGAACAGCGTCGGGTAGGTCTCCGGTCGATCCCCGGGCCTGCTGCCAGAACGCCCTACGGAACCGCCGGACCTGCTCGGGTACGTGCGCCCGCAGGAGGAAGCCGCGTGGTCGACCAAGGTCAGCCGGATTCCCAGCGGCGCCAGGTTCGACTTCGTGTGGTGCCAGACCTCGGCGACTTCCTTCTCACCGGCCCGCGATGACACCGACACAGGGGCGGTGACCTCCTTGGGCAGTGCCCGGGCCCCCGGCAGGGCTTCTGTGTCCCCGACGTCGTAAACGAGCATGTAGGGCCCGCGGGGTTGGAAGATCAACAGCGGTTGTGCGCCGGGTCTGAGTACCCGCCGGTACTTCGACTTCCACTCGGAGGAGGACAGTACGTAACGCGCGCCCGGCCTCTGGATATGGACAACCATCGCATTGAACGGGGCGTACCGTCTGAAGCGTCCGACGAACTCGAGCATCCGCACGTAGTCGGCGGACGAGCGATAGCGCTGGGCGCCTCGGACGAGATCGTCGATCGACGCCTTGGCCAGGTCCGCCTGAGAGACCTCGACCTCCTCGTCCCAAGGAAGATCCAGCCCGAACTGGGCGATCACCGGTTCTTCGTGCTCCAGCGGAATCTCACGCAGCCGCTTCCAGGCCGCGAGCTGTTTTCCGGCCCAGCCGGGTTCGACCATGTGCGCGAAGGACAGCAGCCCGGTGACATGAGCGTCCAGCGCGGCCAGATCTCCGAACTTCTGATGATGGCAATGCTGCACGACACCGAACGACGCGGCCCCTCGCACATGTTTGGTGATGCGGCGCTTGTACGCGCGCGTCAGGCGAGGAGTCGGGCCGTCGACGACGATGCCCAGTACGCTTCGGCGAGCACCGGGTCGAGCCACATAGGTCTTCTTCGCGTTGAGTCTCATGCCCAGCGGTTCCAGGGCCCTCTTCACCTCGGCGACGAGACGGTCCACGCGATCGTGGCTCACGGGACCACGGCTGGAGAAGTACATGTCGTCGCTGTAGCGGGTGTAGCGCAACCCCAGGGACTCGGCCCGGTGCGAGACGACCTCGTCGACGTCGCGCATGACGATGTTCGACAGATACCCACTGGTGGGAGCGCCCTGTGGCAGGAAACCCTCGCGGGTGTGCCTGTGGACCAGGGCGGGCCGGCGGACGGAGAAGTGCTGCCCGGTGGTCTCCAGGTACACGTCGCGGTGGCCGGTGCCACGGTTCGTCCAGGTCTGGTCCGACGCAGGCGGTGACACGGTGACCAACCGGGCCGTGGTGTAGGCACCGAAGGTGCGGCCGACACGGCGCAGGCCGATCTCCGGGCAGCCGTCGTTTCCCACGAGTTCGATTCGGTACTCAGGCCCCGCCGTGCGGGGCCACGCGTCCTTCAGAGCCGCGTGGACATGCCGCTCCCGGATGCTTCCGAAGAAGTCGGCGATGTCCAGGCGGAACACTGTGTGGGCCCGCAGATGGACTGCTGCGCAGTCCACGACCGAGCGGCCCCGCCGATACGCGAACGCGGCCGGGTGTGGCTGGAACCTGGCTGGAAGAGCGCCCAGACGGACCAGGATCTCCTGCTGCACCCACGCCAACCGGGGGATGGGGGCATGCAAGGTCCGCAGCCCGCCACGAGGCTTGGGTATCCGGTGCTCTGCGTACGGGTAGATCGAGCCGCTGACCACCGCGCGGAGGAACTCCGCGGGGCTGAGATCCGCGTAGTCGTCTGCCGTCGTCATCGAACCGTCCCGTCCCCCGTCAATGAGACGCAAGCCGACGAGCCTCACCTTGAGCTGTTTCACCGCCCCTGTACGGGCGGCCGCTGTATCCCTCCGCCACCCTGTGACAAGCACAGGGCTCGACCCCGAACATCCGGTGTGATCAGCACCCGGACGTCAGGACCGGAGGGCCCATCGCAAGGGATGGGTTCCTGAGACCCGTCGACTGCGCTGAGGAAGATCGTAACTGCCCGACGTATCGACCCCACCGGTTCAGGTCACCTGACGAAGCATCGAACTCGCTGGCTCCCTGCAGCGTTGGGCAGGAAGGATTCCCTCATTGGTTGTGAGCTCGGAGGTTCACAGATGCGGGCTGCTGACAACGTGGCCCGGACGGACGTGCCACCGGGTGGGTGGGGGACACATTCCCACCGGGCGGAGCACGGGCAGCGAGCCACAGGCCACGTTCGCCGGCGCGGTCGGAGTGACCCGGCCCACATCGGGCTGAGGTGTCGTGCCCCTGGGCTCAAGGGGCACGACACCCCACCCCTCAGATGTCCCGGAAAAGACTCGGCAGCCCTGTGAGCTGCGCAGACTCGTGACGCAGGGTCTCTGACCTGGGGAAACACCCTTTCCTTTCTTTCACCCTCGTACCCCTTGATGCAGCCGAAAGTCCCAGGAAAGTCCCAGAGGAGTCCCACGCGCGAGTCGCTGTAATGACAGAGGCAGATGTGCCGCCATGCGGGGCGGAGTGGAGCGTCACGGCCGGGGAGGGGGCGGTCAGGACGCCCCTCCGTGCCCGTCAAACGCCGCGCTCTGTTGAGTCGGTGGCCCATGGCTGCCTGGTGCGCGTGCTGCAGAGAGAAGGTGCCGATAGGAGAAGGGCGCTGCCGCAGACTTGAAGTGCACAGGCTCCGGAGGCCGTCGGCGTTTCCGGCGCCTTCCCAAACCAGTAGCTTAGATGGCGGCGTGTCAGGGGCTCGGTCCCGCGTATATCCCGTGAAAATGAAATGTTCTGTTTGTTTGCCGTTCTGTGTCGTTGTCCTTGCGTCGAGGTCCCGCGGCGCGACGTGGCAGCCGTCACGAAGGCCTACCACGCGCGAGGACGGACGGCCCCGTCTCGGGTGCTCGAAATGTCGCGGTGACCAAGTGCTTCCGAACGCCCGGAACGCGGCTGCCCGCCGGGCGGCCGTCGGGCCGGACGCCGTTCGAGCGCTGGCCGCACCCGAGGGAGTGCGCGGCCTGTCCGCGGCCGAGGCTACTTCCGGCCAGGTGTCCATTTCATGCCGAGCCGGTACGCCCGGGAGATCACGTCCTGGACGCCGGGGCCGTCCGCCGGCGTGAACCAGCGCACCTCGCGTTCGATGACGAGTTCGCCCTTCTGTCGTTTGATGAGGGCGATGGCACACGCGTGCGCCATCGGCGGACACTCGTCCAGAATCACGCGGAACCGGTCACCGCGGTCGGAGGTCAACGTCACCACCGCGTCGAGGCCGCGGAAGTCGCCGGATCCCTCGTAGATGTAGACGAAGAGCAGGAGCTTCTGGAAATCGGCCTGGTGGTCCAGGTTGATGACGAGGTTCTCTCCCGTCTCCCGGGCCCCGGTCCGGTCGTCCGAATCGAGGGCGACGTAGGGGGAGCGGTCCACCGCGCCGAAGGCGTTCCCCAGCGCCTGCACCACGGTCTTGGAACCGTCGGTACAGCGGATCATGCAGCCGAGGTCGAGGTCCACCGTCCTGGCCGAGGCCGCGCGCAGCGAGGCCCGGATCCGGCCGAACAGGCCACGCGCCTCGCCGGCCGCCCGCTGGGCGGCGGCCTGTGGCGAGGTCCAGTTGAGGTTGACCTTGATCAGCCCCGAAGTCACGCCGTGCTTGTCCAGGGAGACCGTGTGCGAAGTCTTCGTCAGGTCCACGGCGGTGGGCTTGCTCATACGGCACCTTTCCGAAGAGGGAGGGCGGGGGACGACAGTACAGGTGGAGGCACGGGATCGCAGAGGGGCGGCCGGAGGGCTGCCGGTAGGACCGGGAGGGCGGCTCGAAGAACCGGAGGCATCGACTCGTGGGGGTGGCGCCGTTCTGATCTCTGGAGTCGTCCGGCCTGACGACCTCTAACATGAGGGTCGTCGGAGGGGGCCTGGGCCGGAGCGGAGCACGGAGAGTCGTGGGCGGTCTTACGGAAGCGACGCTGAGGGCGCTGGCCGGGGGGGCGATCGTTCGAACGTGGACTCGGTTATGTGGATGAGGTGTCCGGAGTCGAGTTCGGTGACGGCTGGATCAGAGCGTCGGTGCGCGGCACGGAGCGGTACGAGGTGGAACTGCTCCTCGGTGGCAGCAGGAAGCTCGCAGGCACGTGTGACTGCCCGTACGGCCAGGAGGGCAACTTCTGCAAGCATCTGGTCGCGCTCGGCTTGACGGTGATCGCTCGGGGGGCCGACCTGCCCCGCCTGAGGAAGGCGGCCAGGGGCCGGACCCGAAGCCTCGAAGCCTGGCTGACCGGCCTGTCACGGGGCGATCTGCTCGCTCTCGTGCGGGAAGAGGCGGCCGAGGACCGGAGCCTGCGGAGGCGTCTGGAACTGCGGGCGGCGACCGCCCACGGTGACATGGCCGGGATCCGTTCCCGTATCCGCGAGTTGCTCGACATCGGCCCTTTCGCGCAGTACGGCTACGTCGAGTACGCCGATGCCCGTGCCTACGCCGACCAGGCCGGGCAGGTGGTCACCGCGATCCGGTCGCTGACGGCCTCCGGTCGGGCGGCTGATGCGACGACCCTGGCTCAGGAGGCGATCGGCCTGCTGGCCTCCGTGGTCGAAGGTGTCGACGACTCCGACGGCCGACTCGGCCAGGTCGGCGCCGATCTCGCCGACGCCCACCACGAGGCCTGCCGCGCGGCCTGCCTGGATCCGGAGGAGCTCGCGCACTGGCTGGTGACCCATGCCCTCGACGAAGCGGCCGACCTGACGGACTTCGACCCTCTGGATTACGGGGACGTGCTCGGGGAGCGGGGGACGGCCGCTTTGCGCCGGTACGCCGCCGAGGCATGGCAGGCGAACCGCACCGGCTGGGCCGAGAAGCACCTGATGCGGCACCTCGCGAAGTCCGGTCGGGACGTCGACACGGTGATCGCCGTGCACGCCGCCGACCTCGCCCCGGACGGCCACACCCACCTGCTCGTCGCCCGCGAACTCGACGCCGCTGGCCGTACCGCCGAAGCCCTGGAATGGGCCGAGCGCGGCATCCGGGAGGCCGAGGACCTGACCGGCGTCGACACCGCCCTGGTCGACCACCTTGCCGACCGCTACACCCGCACCGACCGGCTTGCCGACGCTGTCACCCTGCGCCGTGACCACTTCGCCGCCCGCCACACTCTGCTCACCTACCAGCAGCTACGTGTCGCAGCCGTGACCGCCGACTGCTGGCTGACCGAGCGGGAGGAGGCACTGGAGCTTCTCCGCGCCGATGTCGAACAGGCTGGCGCATACGGTGGCCGGGTCCTCGTCGACGTCCTGTTGGACGACAAGGACCTCGACGCCGCCTGGCAGGCAGCCCACGAGCACGGCGCCCACGACGGCCAATGGCTCACCCTTGCCGACCAGTCCCGCCCGACCCGCCCTGCGGATGCCCTTCCCGTCTACCTTCGCCTGGCCGCCCGCCTCGCACGCGAGACCGGCAACCGCGCCTACGAACAACTCGTCAGCCTGCTCCTGAGCATCCGCGACTGCCACCACCGCCTCGGCACGCCGGACGACTTCACCACCTATGCCGCCGACCTGCGCGCCGCCCAGAAGCGCAAGCGGAATCTGATGCGACTGATGGGCGACTGTGGGCTATGACTCGCCAGCATGTCATGTTGACATCGTCAACGAACCTCGCTGTTGTTTACGATTGAACTCTCGTGTACGCTGCTCGCGGGGCTGGGGGTCTGCCCGCGTCGCGAGACGGGGCGTTCTCCCGTGGGGAGTCGTGTGCTCGCAGGGCCACGCGAAAACGCAAGGGAATGGGCTGTGGCGACGGAGATGATCGCGGGGCGGTTCCGGCTCCTGGGGGCTGTGGACTCGGGCAACATGGGCGAGGTCCACAGCGCCGAGGATCTGGAGGCCGCTCCAGGCGACGCCGATCGCGTCGTGGCGGTCAAGCTGATCCTCCGGCGTCGGTCCGGCCTGCAGATCGACACGCACGGCGACGCCAAGACCGTGGAACGGTTCGCCCGCGAGGTCCGGATCATGCAGACCTTCGCCCGGCACCCCAACCTCCCGCGTACGATCGCCGGCGGTGTGGACGACACGAACGGCGGCCTGCCCTACCTCGCGATGGAATTCCTCGACGGCCATCCTCTGGCCGACCTGGTCGCCGACGAGCCGCAGCTGCCGATCTCCTGGGCGGCGGCCATCGCGGCGCAGATGGCGGAGGGGCTCAAGGCCGCCCACGTCGAGGGTGTCGTGCACCGCGACCTCAAGCCCCGCAATGTCATGCTCACCCGCGGTGGCCTCGTGAAGGTCCTCGACTTCGGCATGGGCCGGATCGTCGACGACCCGGACGGTACCAAGCTCACCAGCACGGGTGTCACCGTCGGCACCGCCCGCTACATGGCACCCGAGCAGTTCCAGGGCGGAGCCGTAACCCCGGCGGCGGACCTCTACGCCCTCGGCTGCGTCCTGTACGAGATGCTCCTCGGCGTACCGCCGTTCGTCGGCACCTCCGCGTACGAACTCGGCGAGAAGCACGTCCGTCAGGCACCGAACCCGGTCCGGCTGGTCCGGCACGACGTCCCCGAGGCGCTCGCCCGCCTGGTCGACCGCCTCCTCGCCAAGGACCCGGCGGACCGCCCCGAGAGCGCCGCCGCCGTACGGGACGCCCTGCTGCCGTTCGTCGCGCCCGCCGAACCACTGCCCGCCTGGCGCGAGTTCGACCCGGTGGGCTGCCTCCTCCAGAGCCGGTCCGCGCTCTCCACGTCCACGGCGCGGCAGGCTCCGGCCGACCAGCCGCCCGCCCAGACCCGCCCACACACGTCCGGTATGGACGTCTTCGGCGTCCACCGGGACCTGATCGACGAGTACCGCGCCTTCACCCAGGGCGGCACGATCATCCGTGACGAACGCGTCGCCGACTTCGTCCGGCGCGACCTCGACGCCAAGTCCCAGTGGCCCAACCCGTGGATCTCCCTCAACCCCTTCTTCGACTCCGCCGGCACCGTTGCCGAGCTCGTTTCCCAGGGCGTCCTCCACCCCGAGTGCGCGCGGATCTTCCAGGCGAAGAAGGCCAGGGGCGGCACCGTCTGCGACGGCCGCCCGCTCACCCTCCACCAGCACCAGCGCGAAGCCGTCGACGCCGCCCGGTCCGGGGCGTCCTACGTCCTCACCACCGGCACCGGCTCGGGCAAGTCCCTCTCCTACATCGTGCCCATCGTCGACAAGGTCCTCAGGGACCGGGAGACGGAGCCGCGAGGGACGGCCAAGAGAGTCCGCGCGATCATCGTCTACCCCATGAACGCCCTGGCCAACAGCCAGCTCAAGGAGCTGGAGAAGTACCTGAGGGACGGCTACGGCGCAGGACGCGAGCCCGTCACCTTCGCCCGCTACACCGGCCAGGAGGACGACGCCGCCCGCAGGGAGATCCGTGACAACCCGCCGGACATCCTGCTCACCAACTACGTGATGCTGGAGCTGATGCTCACCCGCCCCGACGACCGCGACAGCCTCGTCCGGATGGCCAAGGGCCTCGAATTCCTCGTCTTCGACGAACTCCACACCTACCGAGGCCGCCAGGGCGCCGACGTCGCCCTGCTCATCCGCCGCGTCCGCGAGGCGTGCCAGGCCGACCGTCTCCAGTGCGTCGGAACCTCCGCCACCATGTCCACCGAGGGCACGATCGACGAGCAGAAGAGCGTGGTCGCGGGCGTCGCCTCCAAGCTCTTCGGCACGAGGATCCGCACCGAGCACGTCATCGGCGAGACCCTGGTCCGTGCCACCGACCCGGCCCCCGACACCGTCCCCGCCGAGCGGCTGCGTACCACCGACGCGCCCCGTGCGTACGCGGACCTGGTCCGAGACCCGCTCGCCCGCTGGATCGAGACCCGCTTCGGCCTGGCCACCGACACCCTCACCGACCGCCTCGTCCGCCAGAAGCCCGCCAAGATCGAGGACGCGGCCGAGGACCTCGCCCGGGAGAGCGGCGTGTCCGTCGATGACTGCGCCGCGGCTCTGCGCGCCACCCTGGAGGCCGGCTCGCAGGCCCGTCACCCCGTCACGGAACGCCCCCTCTTCGCCTTCCGCCTCCACCAGTTCCTCTCCAAGGGCGACACCGTCTACGTCACCCTGGAGGACCCGGACAGCCGCCACCTCACCCGTGACTACCAGCAGGTGCAGCCCGGCACCGACGGCAAGCTCCTCATCCCGCTGGCCTTCTGCCGGGAGTGCGGCCAGGAGTACCTGACGGTGTGGCGCACCGAGAAGGACGGAGAAGTCCGCTACGAGTCCCGCCGCGACACCTCCGCCACGGGCGGCAGGGCCGGCGACGGCTACCTCTACGTCGGCCGCCCCTGGCCCCGCTCGCTCGACGAGGCCGTCGCCGAGCGCAAGCTGCCGGAGTCGTGGCTGGAGCTCGACGACCGTGGTCAGGAAGTCGTCAGGAAGTCGTACCGCGAGCGAGCGCCCCGCGCCGTGACCGTCGACCCCTACGGGTACGAGGGACGGGGCGACCTGGACGCCGCCTTCATCCCGGCCCCGTTCCGCTTCTGCATCCAGTGCTCGGTGTCCTACGAGCAGCCGCGCGGCAAGGACTTCGCGAAACTCGCGACCCTCGACCAGGAAGGCCGGTCCTCCGCCACCTCCCTGGTGTCGGCGGCCGTCGTCCGCTCCCTCAAGGCCGTTCCCGAGGAAGCCCTCGACAAGGAGGCGCGCAAGCTCCTCACCTTCGTCGACAACCGCCAGGACGCCTCCCTCCAGGCCGGCCACTTCAACGACTTCGTCCAGATCACCCAGCTGCGCGGCGCGCTCTACCGGGCCGCCCTGGACGCCGGGGAAGAGGGCATCCACCACGAGGAGCTGGCCACCCGCGTGGCGAACGCCCTCGCCCTGGACCCCGTCGAGTACACCGGCCAGTCGGACCTGCCGCCCGCCCTCGCCCGCAACGCGGCCAAGACCCTGCGTGACGTCATCGCCTTCCGTCTCTACCTCGACCTGGAGAGCGGCTGGCGCATCACCATGCCGAACCTGGAGCGGACCGGTCTGCTGACGATCGACTACGCGGACCTCCAGTGGGTCGCCGAGCGTGACGAGCGCTGGCAGGACACGCATGCGGCGCTCCGCGACGCCGACCCCGCCCTGCGCGCTGAGATCACGCGGACGCTCCTGGACGACATGCGCCGCGAACTCGCCATCGACGTCCAGTACTTCCGCGACGACTTCGACGCCCTCCAGCGTGCCAGCGAGGAACGCCTCATCGACCCGTGGGTCCTCGGCAGGTCCGACGCGCCCAGGGTCAAGACCGCCTACCCGCAGCCCTCCAGCCCCGGCATGGACCGGTCCGGGCACTTCCTCTCGGCCCGCGGCAAGTTCGGCAAGTACCTGCGCCGCACCGCACCCACGGTCTTCGACGTGCGCGACGGCGTGAAGCTGGACAACACCGATCTCCAGAAGATCATCGAGGACCTGCTGAAGGTGCTCGCGAAGGCCGGCCTGGTCACCGAGGTCAGCGCCGCCCCCCAGCGCGCCGGCCGCTTCCGCGCGCCGACCGGTCCCGCCGCCACCGGCTACCGGATCTCCGCCGCCTCCCTCATCTGGCGGGCCGGCCCCGGCGAGTCCGGCGCCCACGACCCCCTCACCCGCACCTACGCCAGCGGCGACGGGCCGCGCGTCAACACCTTCTTCCGTGACCTCTACCGCAACGCCGCCGCCGAACTGTCCGGCCTGTTCGCCCGTGAGCACACCGCCCAGGTCGACCCCGCCGAGCGTGAGCGCCGCGAAGAAGCCTTCAGCAAGGCCGAACTGAAGCTCCTCTACTGCTCCCCGACCATGGAGCTGGGCGTCGACATCTCGTCCCTCAACGCGGTCATGATGCGCAACGTGCCGCCCACCCCGGCCAACTACGCACAGCGCAGCGGACGCGCCGGCCGGAGCGGCCAGCCCGCCCTCGTCACCACGTACTGCGCCACCGGCAACAGCCACGACCAGTACTACTTCCGTCGCTCCGAGCGCATGGTGGCGGGCGCCGTCGCCCCGCCGCGCCTCGACCTCGCCAACGAAGACCTCGTCCTCTCCCACCTCCAGGGCATCTGGCTCGCCGAGGCCGGGCTGAAGCTCGGCCGGGCCATTCCGCAGATCATCGACATCGCGTACGACGAGAGCCTCGGCCGCCCGAACCCGGCGCTCCACCTCCACGACGACCTGTACGCGGCCTCCCGCGACGCCGACGCGCAGGCCCGCACGGTGGCGGCGGCCCACCGGGTCCTCGGCCCGTTGCTCGCCGACTTCGCCACGACCGTCTGGTGGGACGAGCGCTGGATCGAGGACCGCGTCCGGACCGCCCCCGACCGCTTCGACCGCGCCTTCGACCGCTGGCGAGACCTCTTCCGGGCCGCCCTCGTCGACCAGTACGTCCAGAACAAGCGGGTCCTCGACCACACCCTCACGGAAGGCGACCGGCGGCGCGCCGTCGCCCGCCGCAAGGAGGCCGAGACCCAGCTCAATCTCCTCAAGAACGAGACCCCGGACAGCAGGTCCGTCCTCTCCGACTTCAATCCCTACCGCTACCTCGCCTCCGAGGGCTTCCTGCCCGGCTACTCCTTCCCCCGCCTGCCGCTGGCCGCCTACATCCCGACCACCGGCCGCCGCCACGGCGACGGCGACTACCTCCAGCGCCCCCGTTTCCTCGCCATCCGCGAGTTCGGCCCCGGCGCGCTGATCTACCACGAGGGCGCCCGCTACCAGGTGACCCGCGTCCAGCTGCCCCCGGACTCCTCCGGTGACATCGCCACCACCGCGGCCACCCGCTGCAAGCACTGCGGCTACCACCACGATCCCGAGCAGCGCGCCGACGTCTGCGACATGTGCAAGGAGCCGCTCGGCGCCGCCGCCTACAACCTGCTGCACCTGCACACCGTCTACACCCAGCGCCGGGAGCGGATCTCCTCCGACGAGGAGGAGCGCCGCAGGGCCGGATTCCGGCTGGAGATCTCGTACCGCTTCCAGGACCACGGCATCCGCAAGGGCCGCCAGGACGCCCACGTCTCGGACCCGGCGGGCAGTCTCGCCACGATCTCGTACGGCGACTCGGCCACCGTCCGCATCACCAACAAGGGACGGCTGCGCGCCAAGGAGAACGAGCAGGACGGCTACTGGCTCGACCCCGCAAGCGGCCACTGGATGAACGAACGCGATGCCGCCGAGGCGTCCGGTGACTCCAGCGAGATGCCGGTCATCGACCCGGACGGCAACGAGAAGCGCCGCAAGAAGCGAGTCGTCCCCTTCGTCGAGGACCGCCGCAACATCCTCGTCGTCACCCTCGACGAGCCGCTGCCCGAACCCATCGCCCTCACTCTCATGTACGCCCTGGAGCGGGGCGTCGAGGCTGCGTTCGAGCTGGAGGACTCCGAGCTCACCAGCGAACTGCTCCCGCCCGACGACGGTCCCCGCAACCGCTTCCTGCTCACCGAGGCCGCGGAGGGCGGCGCCGGAGTCCTGCGCCGCCTCCAGGCCGAGCCCGGAGCGCTCGCCGTCGCCGCCCTCCGCGCCCTGGAGATCTGCCACTTCGACGAGCACGGAGTGGACCGGGCCAAGCAGCACTGCGCCCGCGGCTGCTACGACTGCCTGCTCACCTACGGCAACCAGCTCGACCACGCGGCGATCGACCGCCACACCGTCGTCCACCTGCTGCGCCGCCTCGCCTCCGCCGTGTCCGAGCCCGACGGGCGGGGCGAGTCCCCGACGGAGCAGCACCGGCGGCTCGTCGAGGAGCTGGGGCGAACGGCCCCGAAGCTCGCCGACACGCCCGCCGACGATGCCGACGACATGGCGAACACTCCCCTGGAGCAGACCCTCGTCAACTGGCTCAGGGACCACGGCCTGCGCCTGCCCGACGAGGGCCAGACCCTCGTCGGCACCGTCCTCCCCGACTTCGTCTACCACCTGCCCGGAGTCAACCTCGCCGTCTTCGTCGACGGGCCGGACAGGGAGGAGGACGCCACCCGGGACGAGGACGCCGAGGAGCGCCTCTACGACGCCGGCTGGGGCGTCGTCCGCTTCCCGGCCGACCCCGCCGACTGGGACGCCGTCGTCGCCCGTCACGCCCGCTACTTCGGCGGCCCCGCCGCCTCCTGACCACGGAACCGACCGACCGCCCGAGGACCCCGAGGACTCACCCGATGACGCTCACCTACTCCGCCGGTTCCCTGGTCACCGCCCGAGGCCGCGAATGGGTCGTGCTCCCCGAGAGCGCCCCCGACATGCTCGTCCTGCGCCCGCTCGGCGGTTCCGACGACGACATCGCCGCCGTCTTCCCCGCCTTCGAGGACGTCAGCGGCGCCGAGTTCGCCCCGCCGTCCGCGGCCGACCTCGGCGACCACCGCGCCGCCGGACTGCTGCGCTCCGCCCTCCGCATCGGCTTCCGCTCCGGCGCCGGCCCCTTCCGCTCCCTCGCCGGCATCGCCGTCGAACCCCGCGCCTACCAGCTCGTCCCGCTCCTCATGGCGCTGCGGCAGAGCACCGTACGACTCCTCATCTCCGACGACGTCGGCATCGGCAAGACCGTCGAGGCCGGCCTCATCGCGAGCGAACTCCTCGCCCAGGGCGAGGCACGCGGCCTTGCCGTCCTCTGCTCGCCGGCCCTCGCCGAGCAGTGGCAGGAGGAGCTGCGCACCAAGTTCGGCCTCGACGCCGAACTCGTCCTCGCCTCCACCGTCTCCCGCCTGGAGCGCGGCCTGGACCTGGGGCAGTCGCTCTTCGACAAGTACCCCCACGTCATCGTCTCCACCGACTTCATCAAGTCCACCCGCCACCGCGACGACTTCGTCAAGCACTGCCCCGACCTGGTGATCGTCGACGAGGCCCACACCTGCGTCGTCGCCGACGACACCACCTCCACGCAGAACCAGCTCCGCTACGAGCTGCTGCGCCGCGTAGCCGAGGACGCCGAGCGTCACCTGCTCCTCGTGACCGCCACCCCGCACAGCGGCAAGGAGTCCGCCTTCCGCAACCTTCTCGGCCTGGTCAGGCCCGAACTGGCAGGCACGGACCTGGACTCCGACCGGGGCCGGCGACTCCTCGCCCAGCACTTCGTCCAGCGCAAGCGCGCCGACGTACGCCAGTACCTGACGACCGAGGACGGCCTCGGCGACGACAGCCTGGCCGAGCGGACCGCGTTCCCGTCCGACCGCTTCTTCAAGGACGAGACCTACAAGCTGTCACCGGCCTACCGCGCCCTCCTCGACGACGCCATCGCCTATGCGAGCGAGCGCGTCGAGGCCGCCGGCAGCCAGGGCAAGCGCGAGGCCCGTATCGCCTGGTGGTCCGCGATCGCCCTGCTCCGCTCCCTCGTCTCCTCCCCCCGCGCCGCCGCCCAGACCCTCCGTACGCGCTCCGCCGCCGCGGCCGCCGCCAGCGCCGAGGAAGCCGACCGCTTCGGCGCGCCCCTCACCCGTGACGCGGCCGACAGCGACAGCCTGGAGGGCATGGACGTGGCCCCCGGCGCCGGGACCGACGACGCGGGCGCCCGCCTCGCCGAACTCGCCGGCCGGGCCGCCGCCCTGGAGGGCCCGGAAGGCGACCTAAAGTTGAAGGCCCTGGTCAAGCACCTCAAGGCGCTGCTCGCCGACGGCTACCACCCGATCGTCTTCTGCCGCTACATCCCCACCGCCGAGTACGTCGCCGAGCACCTGGGCGGCAAGCTCGGCAAGAAGACCGTCGTCCGCGCCGTCACCGGCACCCTCTCGCCCCAGCAGCGCATCGAGCGGATCGAGGAGCTGGCGGAGGAGGCCGGGCAGGACCCCGCCGCCCGCCGCGTCCTCGTCGCCACCGACTGCCTCTCCGAGGGCGTCAACCTCCAGCACCACTTCGACGCCGTCGTCCACTACGACCTCGCCTGGAACCCCACTCGCCACGACCAGCGCGAGGGCCGCGTCGACCGCTACGGGCAGCAGCGCGACGAGGTCCGGGTCATCACCCTGTACGGCAGCGACAACGGCATCGACGGCAAGGTCCTCGACGTCCTCATCAAGAAGCACCGCCAGATCAAGAAGGACCTCGGCATCTCCGTCTCCGTCCCCGACGAGACCTCCTCCGGCGTCACCGACGCCATCGTGGAGTGGCTGCTGCTGCGCGGCCGGGAGGGGGAGCAGGGCACCCTCTTCGAGGCAGACTCCTTCCAGCAGAGCTTCGCCGACCTGGAGGCCGACTGGAAGTCGGCGGCCGAACGCGAGACCCGCTCCCGCTCCCGGTTCGCCCAGCGCTCCATCCACCCGGAGGAGGTCGCCCGCGAGGTCCTCGCCATCCGCGACACCCTCGGCCGCGCCGACGAGGTGAACGACTTCGTACGGACCTCCCTCGCCGCCCTGGAAGCCCACCTGGTGGAGGCGGGCGACGGCTCCGGCGACTTCACCGCCGAGGTCAGCGGCACCTCCGCCGGCCTGCGCGACGCCCTCGCCCCCGTCGTCGGAGCCACCGCCGTCGAAGGCGCCCGCCCCATCCCGTTCCGTACGACCTCGGCCGTGGCCCGGGGCGAGGCCGCCCTCGTCCGCACCGACCCCGTCGTCGGTGCCATCGCCGCCCACGTCCTGAACTCCGCCCTCGACAGCCAGGCCGACGGCCGCCGCCCCGCCCGCCGCTGCGGCGTCGTCTCCACCCGCGCCGTCGACACCCGCACGACCCTGCTCCTCGTCCGCTACCGCTTCCACCTCACGCTGCCCTCCCGGCAGGGGGAGAAGCAGCTCGTCGCCGAGGACGCCCGCCTCCTCGCCTTCCAGGGCTCCCCGAAGAACGCCGTGTGGCTGCCCGAGGACCAGGCCCATGCCCTCCTCACCGCCCAGGCCGCCGACAGCGTCGACCCCGACCACGGCGAGGCCATGGTGACCCGCGTCCTCGGCCAGCTCCCCGCCGTCACCGACCACCTGGAGCAGTACGGCGACACCCTCTCCGCCGAACTCCACGAGTCCCACCGGCGGGTCCGCCGCGCCTCCGACGAGATCGTCCGGGGCCTGCGGGTCACCGCCCAGAAGCCGGCCGACGTCCTCGGCGTCTACGTCTACCTGCCCGCCGCGTCCGGAGAGGCCGCCGTCTGATGTCCGCCACCACCCGCAACCAGGTCTTCTCCGCCGTCCACACCGTCGGCGGCCTGCTCCCCGCCGACATGCTGCTCCGCATCGCCGACGGCAAGGACGTCAAGGGCTCCGCTCCCGCCGACTACCAGGTCATCGGCGCCCGCTCCGTACGCGACGAGGCCGAACGCCACTGGGACTACCTGAAGTCCGTCTGGCGCGAACTGCGCGAGAAACTGCCGGTCGCCCCGGACGCCGAGAACCCGGCCGACCCGACCGGCCTGGCCGTCTCCCAGTGGCTGGAACCGCTCTTCGCCGAGCTGGGCTTCGGCCGCCTGACCCCGATCGGTGCCACCGGCATCCCGGCGGACAGCGACCCCGACCGCGTCTTCCCCATCAGCCACCGCTGGAACCACGCCCTCCTCCACATGACGGCCTGGAACGCCGACCTGGACAAGCGCACCGGCGGAGCGGGCACGGTCCCGCCCCAGTCCCTCGTCCAGGAGTGCCTGAACCGCACAGAGGCCCACCTGTGGGGCGTCCTCACCAACGGCCGCCGACTCCGGATCCTGCGCGACTCCAGCGCGCTCGCCACCGCCTCGTACGTCGAGTTCGACCTCGAAGCCATCTTCGACGGCGAACTCTTCAGTGAGTTCGTGCTCCTGTACCGCCTCCTGCACGTCTCCCGCTTCGCGGTGCCGGAGGGCGCGGCCCCGTCCGCCTGCTGGCTGGAGAAGTGGCGTACGGAGGCGATCGCCTCGGGCACGCGCGCCCTGGACCAGCTCCGCAAGGGCGTCCAGGAGGCCATCACCACCCTGGGCACGGGCTTCCTGCGCCACCCGGCGAATACGGCCCTGCGCGAGGACACGGACGTCAAGGCCCTCCACGGGGCGCTGCTGCGACTGGTCTACCGCCTGCTGTTCGTCTTCGTGGCGGAGGACCGCGATGTCCTGCACGGCCCGGAGGCGACCGACCAGGCCCGGGACCGCTACACGACCTACTTCTCGTCGGCTCGTCTGAGGCAGCATGCCCACCGCCGCCGGGGAACGGCCCACGGCGACCTCTACCAGGCCCTCCGGATCGTCCTGGACGCCCTCGGTGACGAGAACGGCCGCCCGGAACTGGGCCTGCCGGGCCTCGGCGGCATCTTTGACGAGACGGAGACGGACGCCCCACTGAAGGGCCTGTCCCTCTCGAACGAGTACCTCCTCACGGCCGTACGCCACCTCTCCCAGGTCCGGGACGCGGGCTCGCGGCGGTGGCGCACGGTCGACTACCGGCACCTGGACGCCGAGGAACTGGGCTCGATCTACGAGTCCCTGCTCGAACTGGTCCCGCAGCACAGCGCGGCCGACCGCACCTTCGAACTGGTGGAGCTGGCCGGCAACACGAGGAAGACGACGGGCTCGTACTACACCCCGTCCTCGCTCATCGAGTGCTTGTTGGACTCCGCCCTGGACCCGGTCCTGGACGACGCGGTCAAGCGCGGTGAGCAGACGGCGAGCGCGGCGGGTGACCCGGACCCGTCGGACGCGATCGTCCGCGAACTCGTTTCCCTCACGGTCTGCGACCCGGCCTGCGGCTCGGGCCACTTCCTGGTGGCGGCGTCGCGGCGGATCGCGAAGCGGGTGGCGGCGGTACGGGAACGTAACCCGGAGCCCACGCTTGAGGCCGTCCGCCACGCGCTGCACGAGGTCGTGGCGCGGTGCGTCTACGGCGTCGACCTCAACCCGATGGCCGTCGAACTGGCCAAGGTGTCGCTGTGGCTGGAGGCCCTGGAACCGGGCAAGCCGCTGGGCTTCCTGGACGCCCACGTGAAGCACGGCAACGCGCTCATCGGGGCGACACCGAAGCTGCTGCGGGGCGGGATCCCGGACGAGGCGTTCAAGCCGATCGAGGGCGACGACAAGAAGTACGCCAAGACCCTGGAGAAGCAGAACAAGGCCGAACGGGGCGGCCAGCGGGGCCTCTTCGACCTCGGGGGCGAGGCGAAGATCGCCAACACGGTCTTCGCGACGGGCCTGCGCCGCATCACGGGTGCCGCCTCGGATACTTTGGCCCAGGTGCGCCGCCAGGAAGCCGCCTACCAGGATTGGGCGGAGTCGACGGAGTACGTCCGCGCCCTGCACGTGGCCGACGCCTGGTGCGCCGCCTTCATGTGGCGCAAGAAGGCCGACGCCCCGATGGCGGTCACGGAGGAGGTCTTCCGGAATCTCCAGGACCCGTCGTCGGACGCGGCCCCGCAGTCGACGCACGACGAGATCGTTCGGCTGCGGACGCAGTATGGCTTCTTCCACTGGCACTTGGAGTTTCCGGAGGTGTTCTCCGTCCAGGAGTCATGGGCGGGGGCCGATGAAGCGACGGGGTGGGCCGGCGGCTTTGACTGTGTGGTTGGGAACCCGCCGTGGGAACGCATCAAGCTGAAGGAGCAGGAGTTTTTCGCACAGAGGGACGTCAACATTGCGACGGCTCCCAACGCGGCAGCCCGGCGGGCTCTGATTGCGGAATTGCCCTCAGTGAGGCCCGAGTTGGCGGCGGAGTTCGGAGTGGCCAAGCGGCGTGGAGACGGCGAGGCTCGCTTCATCCGGGATTCGGATCGATACCCACTCACTGGCATCGGAACGGTGAATACGTATGCCGCATTCTCGGAGGCGGGTCAATCTATCACGGGCTCGCGCGGGCGCATGGGTGTAATCGTTCCGACGGGAATCGCGACGGACGTGACCACACAGTACTTCTTCAAGGACCTGGTGCAGAAGGGCTCGATCGGGGCGCTGTACGACTTCGAGAATGCGGCGCCGGTCTTTCCTGGCGTGCACCGCTCGTTTAAGTTCAGCGTTCTGTCCCTGGTGGGCCGGGCCCTGCACGAGCCGGCAGCCCGGTTTGCCTTCTTCCTCCACGACCCGGCAGAGCTGGATGACGCGGACAAGACGTTCACGCTGACTCCTGAGGAGATCGCCCTCCTCAATCCGAACACAGGAACCTGCCCGGTCTTCCGTTCCCGCCGCGACGCCGAGATCACTCTGGGCATCTACCGTCGAGTTCCTGTCCTGATTGAGAGGGGGGACTCGAAGGGGAACCCTTGGGGTGTGGAGCTTGGGCGCATGTTCCACATGACCGACGATTCGCACCTTTTCAAGGTGCGTCCGGATCTCGAAACTGATGGTTGGCATCTAGACGGAAACGTCTTCAGGAAGGGCGAGGCATTGATGCTTCCCTTGTACGAAGGGCGGATGGGGCATCAGTTCTCCCATCGGTTTGCCGATTCCACCGGATCTCACGAGTCCTCCCTAAGTGAGCTGGGAAACCCTGGATTTGTCGTGCAGCCGCAGTACTGGGTGTCGAAGGAAGATACCCAAGCGCGTATCGCCCGTCGCAGATACGGCTGTACGTCCGCGCTGCTTGGACATCGAAGGGTTGCCCGGAATAACGATGAGCGTACGGGAATCGCCACCCTGATTCCTTGGGGTGCGGCATCTTATGGATGGACCATTTCGTCTGGACCTTCGGCGTCTCGTCTCGCGCTTCTATCGGCAACGTTCAATTCATTTGTCTACGACTACGCACTGCGGAATAGTTTCAGTCAGCCAAGTATTCCGCAAACCACCTCCGAACAAGTAGCTGTGCCGGGTCCTGACCTGCTCGGAGCTCACACTTTGTTCGTTGTGCCGAGAGTGCTGGAACTGAGTTGCACGGCGGACGACATGGTGGCGTTCGCCCGCGATCTCGGCGACACCGGCGCCCCCTTCATCTGGGACGAAGACCGCCGCACCGTCATCCGTGCCGAGCTCGACGCGCTGTTCTTCCACCTCTACGGCATCACCCGCGACGACGTCGACTACATCCTCGACAGCTTCCCCATCGTCAAGCGCAAGGACGAGGCCAAGTACGGCACCTACCGCACCAAGGACCTCATCCTCGCCGAGTACGACCGGATGGCGGCGGCCGGCGTCAGCCTGACGACGCCCCTCGTGGACGGCGAGAACTACACCTCCACCCTCACCCCGCCCCCGGGTCACGGCCCCCGCCACCCGGCAGTCTGACGCGCACCACGCCTACGCGGCCCGGACCGGCGGAGAGTACGACGGTCCGGGCCGCGACTCGAAAGGAGTGACCATGGATGACGAGATCCAGCTGATCCGGGACGGCGATGGCCTGGCGGTCATCGGGGATCAAGCGGCGGTCGAACGCTTCCTCATGTCGGAAGGGCTGCCGTCGCAGGCCCTGCGACCGCGCCCGTTCCGGTCCGCCCTCGGCAACGCGGCTGGATTCGCACAGACGGGTTCCGACATCGCCGCCAACTCGGGCCGCTGGGTGAAGCTGACCAGGGAGTCCGCGCGGCGCATGGACAAGTACGGGCTGAGGGAGAGCGCCAAGACGGGTTTCAGCACCGGCGTGCTGAAGGGCGACAAGGGCCAGATCAAGGGGTTCGTCGAGTTCGCGAAGGGGCGGGGACCCCTCCGAGGGAACCCGGCGCAGATGGCCAACGTCGCAGCGGTCATGGCGCAGCTCGCGATGCAGCAGGCCATGGACGAGATCACCGACTATCTCGCCGCGATCGACGAGAAGCTCGACGACGTGCTCCGCGCCCAGGAGGACGACGCGTTGTCGAAGATGATCGGAGCGGAGCTCGTGATCGAGGATGCCGTGACCATCCGGGACGAGGTCGGCCGGGTCTCCGACATCACGTGGTCGAAGGTGCAGGCCACGCCGGAGACGATCGCGACGACTCAGGCGTACACGCTCCGCCGACTCGACGCGCTCGCGGAGAAGATGGAACACAAGGCCAAGATCGGTGAGCTCGCCTCGGCGGCCGAGCAGGCCGAGTCCAAGGGCAGGCAGTGGCTCGCCGTCCTGGCACGTTGCTTCCAGCTCCAGGACGCGATAGCCGTGCTCGAACTCGACCGGGTACTGGACACGGATCCGGAGGAACTGGACCGGCATCGTGAGGGGATCCGGATCGCCCGGCGGAATCGGCTGGAGCTCATCTCGCGGAGCACCGAGCGTCTGGTGGCCCGGATGAACGCGGCCGCCGACGAGGCTAACGCGAAGGTGCTGCTGCACCCGACCAAGTCCCCGGCCGTGGTCCGGTCGAGCAACCAGGTCGTGGCGGGCGTCCACGACTTCCACGGGCGGCTCGGGATCGAGTCCGGTCGCCAGTCGTCTGAGGCGAGACGATGGACGGTCGCGGCGACTGAGGTGCGGGACAAGGCGCTTGAGACAGGCGCCAAGGGGCTTGGCGCCGCCAGGAGCCTCGGCAACGAGACCCTCGACAGGGCCAGTTCGGTCAAGGACAAGATCGCCGACGGGATCGCCGAGCGAGCGCGCCGCCGGCGTGGGGACGGGAACGGCGACGAGAAGGAGCGCGACACGGAAGGCTGAGCGAGCAGCGCCGACCGCGCGGGCTCCCGCCCAACCGCACCAGCGACCCTCTCTGCTTCGCACCCTCGACCCCGATGAGCCTCGAAACAGCCCCGCCCGCCCCGGACGGGTGCGCACCTCAGGAGTCTTCTGCCATGATCCCGCCCAAGCCTACCGACGAGCCCGCCTTCCCCGCCGCTCCTGTCGCCGCGCCCGCCAGAGGCCGGCTGTCCCGGCGCGCCGCCGTGCTGCTCGCCGTCTGGACGGTCGTGGTCGCCGGGGTGTCCTCCGCCGTCACCGTCGCCATCGTGGGCAACGGCGGCGCCGAAGTCACCGGCACCGCCGCACCGACGTCCAGCCCATCCGTATGGCAGGACACGCGCACGTACCCCGACGACGCCGCGCAGGGCCCGGAGGAACTGGCCAGCCCGTCTCCCACCGCCAAGAGCTACGCCATGGGGGAGAAGGCCAAGAGCAGTGGCGCGACCGTCGTGGTCAAGAAGGTTCGCGAGTCCGCGACGGTGACCATCAACGACCACGACTCCGAGACGACGAAGACCCTCAAGGCAGGCGCGGAGGCGAAGTACGTCATCGTGGAAACCACCGTCTACAACGACGGGACCGAGTCCTTCGACCCTGCGTGTGCCGATGGGATCTCGCAGGGGCTCATCGACGCCGAGGGCCGGAATTTCGACCCCATCGAGAACCAGTACCAGGTCAAGGGCAACGAGAAGGCGTGTAGCGGTGAGGAAGTACAGCCGGGGTTCAAACGTGACGCGGTGTTCGTCTACAAGGTCCCTGCTGACGCGCGCGCCGTCCAGTGGGCGTTCTCCGGTTCCGAGGGTCGGGTCCCGGACGACCTGGCCATCGTGACGATCACCGGCACCAGCTCCAGCTGACCATCCGTTCTCCCGCGCCCTGACCCACCGCCCGCCCGGAGCCGCGCCATGACGCCGTACGCCAACGAGGAAGACACCCGCAAAGTCCAGACGGCCGTCCTCGGGCGCGCCGACTCCGACGACCCCGTCTTCCTTCCGTACGACCACGACGAGTTCGACCTCTTCATGCGGGGCCGTTCCCGTGACGACTTCTACTGCGGCACCCTCCTGGGCGGCTGCGGCAAGAAGCTCAGTGCCAAGCGCTACACCGAGAAGAAGTGCCACTTCGCGCATCGCCCACCCGTCCACTGCCGCCGTACCGCGAACGGCGAGTCCAGCGCCGACCACCTCTACATCGGCCAGGCCCTGACCTGCTGGCTCGCCGGACAGAACCGGCGGAATGCCAAGGCGTCGTACCGCACCGTCGAGGACAGGCCGGGCGGGACCGTGGACTTCCGGCTGTCCGGCGGGCGGCAGCTGATCCGCGTACAGATGGCCCGGCTGGGTCTGCACCCGTGGCGGCAGGAGGCGGAGAGCCTCGCCCGGGGCGCCGACCATGTCGAGTGGCTCTTCGGACCGGACAACATGCTGGCCTACGACCGGGTGGAATCCCACGGGTACGCGATCCGCGTCGAATGCCGGACGGTCGGAGTCACGCGCGAGGTGCGGATCGGTACGCAGCTGCCCGGCAACACCGTCGAATGGACAACGCTGGAGGAGTGCGTCCTCACCCGCCAGGGGATCGTCACCCCCAGCCTGGTGTCAACGCCACAGGGAATCGTGCCGCGAGGATCGACTGGAGCCATTGCTTCCGCCGCTTCCGTCACGCCGCCGATCGCTTTCCGCCTGGCCGACGACACCGTGGCCTTCACCGGAGCCATGGCCAGGACCGACATGAAGTCGCCGACCGGCACACCGGGCAGCGTCTACGACGCCGACATCCAGCCTCTCGGCTCGGCAGTGGCCCGGGCACGGATCGTCCTTCCTCACGCCTCGACGACGCCCAACCCGTCGAGGGTGTACGTCCTCCGGGAGCGCGTGACCCTGACCCCCGTCGACGCCACGACGACGGACACGCCCGCGTGGCTTCTCACCGCCGCTCAGACGCGACGCCTGGACGCTCGGGAAGCGGCGGCCTGGAGCGAGCTCAGACCGCCCCAGCCGGCACCGGCGCCAGCCAAGCTCCTTCCGGTCGAGCCGCCGACCGCGCCTCCGGGCCCACGGCTCGACGACCGTGAGATCGTGGCGTCCTTCCGGGAGACGTTGGAGCGGACCGCCCGCGCACAGGGCCGGATCACCTGGGCCCAGCTTGCGGGGAAGGCGAAGGCAAACCCCGAACTGTTCACCTCGGAGCACCGGCGCAGGCTTCTCATCGCGCTCGACTTCCCTCGCGCCGAGGACAAACCGGTTCTTTCCTCACTCCTCAGGTCGGACGACGGTGACGTCCCGTCCTTCTTTGCCGCTGTCCTCACCGGTCTGGGCTGGGCGCCGGGCCTCCCGGGGAATCAGGTCCGCCACATCAACGAGACGGAACGGCGACGCACCTACGAGCTCTTCGGGGCCAGCCCCGTCACTGCCCCTCCGGCGCCGCCCGCCTCCCCGGCGGCCCCCCGGCCCCAGCCCGTGCCACAGCCCAGGGAGCCGGTGAGCCGACCACGGGCGGTCGCGTCCCAACCGGCCCCGGCGACCGGTCTTCCGACCCTCCAGCTCGTGCTCGCCCTACGCGAACATCTCAAGGCTCGAGCGAGGAACGGAGCCGACGACATCACCTGGCGGGAGCTCTCGGCCAACACGGGATTCGACTTCGGCGCCCTGTCGGACGAGCGGCGGACCAACCTCCTCTTCCGTGTGGACGAGCCCCTCAAGGGCCACGACCTCATGTACGCCGCTCTCGTCGTGACGGACGCGGGCAAGCCGCTGCCGTACTTCCCCGAGATCCTCAGGAGTCATGGGCGTCCGGTTCCCGGGCTCCAGAGCGAGGCTCATCAGGCCAGGCAACTGGAGGCCGACCGCATCCGTGACGCGTACACGAGCGGCGCGAACCGGTCGAGGGCAACGCAGACGGCGTCACCCGCTGTGGCCCCGGCACCCGCCCCCATCGGGAGCCCTGTCGACACCTCTGTCGCGGCCGCCCTCGGAACACTCACGGGGCTGCGCTGGCGATTCGACCACGCCCGGGAGGCCGGCGACCTCGCCGAGGCCAAGCGCGCCTGGCAGGCGGCAGGCAAGCTGTACGGTACGAAGCTGCCTCGGGCGGAGCAGGCCGAGCAGTATCCCCACCTGCGCGCCATGAGCGAGTGGGTGCGGGGGCGTGAGAACGAGATCGTCCAGGCGGATCTCCGGCGGATGTTCGATGATCTCGGGCGGCGGCAGGAGCCCAGTGAGGCCGAGGCCCTTCGGGAGAGCATGGCGCGCGCGAAGGAGCTCAAGCGGAAGCACCACGGCAAGCTCCCGCAGGACCTCCAGGACGCGTACCGCGCCTGTGCGGAACGACTCGCCGCGCTGCTCGCCGTGCCGTCCGGCGGCGACCCGAAGGGACCGCAGACGGAGGACGCGTCATCCCGGCCGGACGAGACCAAGCTCGCCGAACTCGCGGCCGTCGTGCGCTCCCTCCTGGAGAACACCGCACGGAACGGGGCCACCCTCACGTGGTCCGCGATCCGTCACCGGCTGAGCGGGGAACTTCCTCACCTGCACCCCGACGATCAGGGGCAGGTGCTCGTACTCACCGACGCGAACACCCCGGCAGACGAGCCGCTCCTCTCCGCCCTGGTCACCACGAATAACGGGGATCTTCACCCGCTGTATCGGCACGTGGCCTTCTCGCTCGGCCGGGAGACAGCCTCAGGTCCGGACGAGCTCCACGCACGGTGGCAGATGGATGTCCTTCGGCTCTACGGCATCTGGAAGCACCGCTGACTTACTGGTGGCGGAATGTGAGAAATTCCGAAAGTCGGAGGCTCGCACTTTCGTCATTCCCTGAGTAGCCTGGATGACGAAGAAGACAGGGGATGGAGAGAGGGAGGTCACCCATGGCCGCGGCCACGTTCCATGCCAGCGTGCGCGACAAGGGGCAGCTGACGCTGCCCGCAGGGGTGCGCGAGGCGCTGGGAGTCTCCCCAGGCGACGAGCTTGAGTTCGCGATCAACGACGCGGGTGTCGTCGAGGTTCACGGACTGAGGAAGATCCGCACCGACCAGGCATGGTTCTGGACGGAGCGGTGGCAGGCCGGTGAGCGCGAGGCGAGCGAGGACATCGCGGCCGGACGCACGACCCGCCACGAGGACGTGGACGAGATGTTCGCGCACCTCGGCAATGAGAACTGACCCCGACCCCTGGGAGGCCTGATTGCCGACTTTCGAGACGACCGCTCGCTTCGACCGCGACTTCAAGAAGCTCCTTCCGGAGGAGCGGGCGCGGTTCCAGGAGACCATTCGGGACAAGTTCGTACCGGATGTGACCAGCGGACGGTTTCGGCCCGGCCTCCGGGTCAAGCCGGTCCAGGGAGTGCCCCTCCCTGCCGGCGCGCGTCCCGTCACGGAGATGACCTGGGCGCCCGATGGGCGTGCCACCTGGCAGTACGCGGACGAGGTCCGCGAGGGTGAGCCGCACATCGTCTGGCGCCGGGTCGGCGGACACGAGATCTTCGATCCCGGTCCTGCCTGAGGGGCGGAGGGGCGTCGGGCGGCGGATGCCGGCCGACGCCCCTCGTGTGGTCCCCGGGCTCACAGCCCCGGCGACTGAGGCAGGCTGTGTACCGTCGGCCGAAGCGTGCATCGCAGGGCAGAATGAGCCCGTGAGCGACGAAGACGTGGACCTGGCCGACCTTCTGGGCACCCGGGAATCCGCATGGCTGGAGTTCAAGCGCACGCCCAAGCGCGAGGGCAGGCGCGGGGACGCCATCGCCAACGCGGTGTGCGCCATGGCCAACGACCTGTGCGGTCGTGGTGGCGGTGACATCCTCGTGGGGGTGGACGACAAGGGCATGCCCGTTGATGACGTCGATGTGAGCGATCAGGCGCTGCTCCAGCTCACCGAGATCCGGGACTCCGGCCTCATCCTCGACCGCCCGTCCCTCACCGTCGAACGGGCCGTCTACCGGGGCCGGCCCGTCGTCCGGCTCCACGTGACCGCGTCCGCGACCCCGCCGGTGCGATTCGACGGCGTCATCTGGGTCCGTCCGGGCCCCACCACGCGGAAGGCCAACAGGGAGGACGAGCGGGTCCTCACGGAGCGCCGTCGTGCCAAGGACCTGCCCTTCGACACGCGCCCCCTGGAGCTGGCACGCCTCGACGACCTGGATCTGGACGTGTTCCGGCAGTCGTACCTGCCGTCGATGGTCGCCCCCGACGTCATCGAGGAGAACGGCCGGCCCGTCGAACTCCAGCTCTCCTCGCTCCACCTCGCCACCCCCACCGGCACGCCGACCACGCTCGGCGTCCTGGCCGTCGGACTGGATCCGACCAGCCAGGTTCCCGGAGCCTACGTCCAGTTCGTCCGCTACCAGGGCACCGACCTGGACGCCCCGATCGCCGACGAGCAGGAACTCCGGCAGAACCTGGTGGGGCTGTCGGCGCGTCTGGAACCCCTCCTGCGCAGCAACCTCCGTACCCGGCTCGTGGAGGACGGCTTCCGGGAGACCCCGCGCCCGGACTACCCGCTGGAGGCGCTGCGCGAGCTCTGCATGAACGCCCTCATGCACCGCAACTACGAGACGTCCTACGCGCCGACCCGGATCGTGTGGTTCGACGACCGGATCGAGATCACCAACCCCGGCGGCCCTTTCGGGCAGGTACGGGACGACAACTTCGACCGCGTCACCGACTACCGCAACCCGTCCCTGGCCGCCGCGTTGAAGGGCCTCGGGTACGTGAACCGGTTCGGCCGCGGTATCGGCCGCGTGAGAAGGGCACTGGAGGACAACGGTAATCCGCCCGCCGAGTTCCAGGTGGACGATTCGTCGTGGGTCGTCGTGATCAGGAGGGCCGCATGACGTCGATCGCGCTGTTCAACAACAAGGGAGGCGTGGGAAAGACCACCCTCACCTACCACCTGGCCCACATGATCCGGCGCCTCGGCCTGAGCGTTCTGGCCGTCGATCTGGACCCCCAGGCCAACCTGACCTCCATGTGTCTGGACGAGACGGAGATCGAGGATTTGTGGGAGAACCCCTCCGAACTCATCAACCAGGGGGCGGCGAAGGCGGGACTTCCCGGCACAGGGCGGGTGCGCAGCGGACAGACCATCGCCGACGCCGTCCGTCCCATCCTCGAAGGGACGGGCGACATCGCGGCCGTCGAGCCTGTCGAGCTCCAGCCGGGGCTCTGGCTGTTGCCGGGAAGCCTCGACCTCAGTCGTTTCGAGGACAAGCTGTCCAACGAGTGGTCCCGCGCTTACGCGGGTGACATCGCGGCGATCCGTACGTCCACGGCGTTCCACCGGATCATCGAGCTGGCCACCCGGACCGTCGGGGCGGACGTCGTGCTCATCGACGTCGGCCCCAACCTGGGGGCCATCAACCGCGCCGCCCTGATCTCGGCCGACACGGTGCTGATGCCGCTGGCCGCCGATCTGTTCTCGCTCAAAGGCCTCAGCAACCTGGGGCCGACGCTGCGCCAGTGGCGTGCCGACTGGCAACAGCTCGTCCTGCCCAGGGTGCCCGCGAACATCTCCGCGCCCCGGGCGGAGATGCGTCCGCTCGGGTACGTCATCATGCAGCCGGAAATGCGGTTGGACCGGCCGGTCAAGGCGTACGAGCGATGGCTCAAGCGGATTCCGTGGGTCTACTCCTCAGCCGTCCTCGACGAGGTGGAACCCACCCGCGAGGACGACCAGCACCGCATCGCGACCATGCGTAACTACCGGAGCCTGATGCCTCTGGCGCACGACGCCCGGAAGCCGATGTTCGACCTGAAGCCGGCCGACGGCGCCCTGGGGAGCACCCAACAGTACGTGAAGACCTGCTTCAAGGAGTTCCAGGCGCTGTCCCGCGGGGTACTGGCGAGGATCGGCGAGCCTCTGGGGGAGGCTCACCCGACCGCACCGGCGGACAAGCGCTGACACCTCGTCGCGAACGACACGAACCGCGTCCACCCCTCGCGGCCGACCGCGAAAGGCTGGCGCTCCCCTTGACACCACGACCGCAGAAACAGGCGCGGCTCGGACCCTTTCCGACGCGAACCTCGCCGACCGGAACCAGGCGTACCCGACCGGCGCTCGGACCCGTCGGAGTGTCGGCGCCGTTAGCCTGTCGGCATGACGGAGCGTGTCGTTTCCGGCCGCGCGGACGGCCTGATCACCGTGGACGCCGCCGACGCGCTGTGGGTCGGGCTGACGGCCGGCGGCGCCGTGCCGACGGCTTCCGGGGCGTTCACCCGCTCGCCCGCCCGTGCCCGGACGGGGTACGTCCTGCTCGGGAGCCGCGTGGTCGCGACGGTCAGGGTGGGCGGCGGTCGGTGGGGCGTCGCGGAGCGCGAGGTGCGCCGGGCGGCCGCGGAACTGAACGCGGTGGTCATGGACCGGTGGGACCTGGTCCGCGTCGGCCCGTTCCGCGGGGCGCCGGTGCCGGAGCCTGAGCCGGAGCGCGACGAGGAGACGTCGTTGCGCTGGCGGTGGCGCGTCGCCGAGGAACTGGGGGAGCCGGGCGGCCCCGGGTGCGGGACACGGCACGAGGCCGGCCGGCCGTGTCATCTGACGGGGATCGACTGGCGACAGCTACTCGTGGAGCACACTCCCGACGGGACCCGGCGGACGTGGTGGCTGCCGCGCGGAGTGGTGAGGCTCCTCGACGCGGCCGAGCACGCCGAGACGCGGTGGCTGCGAGCCGCGCGGACCCGCGAGACGGGCGCCGCCGCGACCGAGCCGCGCTCCCGCCCCCGGCGGGCCGGGGACGCCGACGGGCGGCGAGCGACGAGCCCCGAGGGCCCCGCCGCCTCACCGCGCCCGTACGGTAAGGAATTCGAAGGCCAGTTGTACTCGGTGCTCAGCAGGAAGCCTGGCATCGCCAGGAAGGTGGCCGAGTGGTTGTGCGCCGTCTGCGGCGGCGCGCCCGCCGCAGTGCTCGACCACTGCCACGAGCACGGCTACGTCCGCGCCACCGTCTGCCAGTCCTGCAACACGCGGGAACGCCCCGATCATCTGTACGCCAACGACGTCCGCGTCGCGAACCGCTACACCCGCCTCTTCCACACCGACGCCAGCGACTGGCTCCGCCACTGGCACCGCTGCACCGGCTGTCGCGCGCGCACCACCCTGCCGCTGCCGCACCTCGCCGCCTGGACCGCCTTCATAGCCTGCCGGCCACTGCGCCCGACCCACCGGGCCCCGGGCGGACGTCAGCCCTGCGGCACCCTGCGCGTGTCCTGGACGGGCAGTCAGAACGCGCCCCAGTCCTGCCTGTTCAGGGTCATGGTCGATTTCTGTCCCGCCGGCGAGCATCGTGTCCTGGCGCGGGTCCCCTACCGTGAGGCCGCCGAGCGGTTCTCCGGCTGGCTGGCCGAGACGGCCCCCGCCGTGGCCGCCGCGTCCGGCCCCGACCGCCTGGACGGCCTCCCCGCCCAGCCCCGGCCGGTCGTCGTGGACCCCGGCGGCGAGGGCCTGGGACTGTTCTGAGCCGAAGAGCCGCCCGCCGCGTACGGCGACGGGCGGCTCCCGCGTAACACCGGGCGGGCGTGCGGCTCAGTCCTCTGCCGCGTACCGCACGAACCGCGTCCACCCCTCGCGGCCGACCGCGAAGGGCCGGCGCTCGTCGTCCTTGGAGTCCCGGACGTGGACGGCCTGCGGGGTGACGGCGACCTCGACGCAGCAAGGCGGGTTCCGGCGTGACGCCGGGACGGCTCGTCAGAGTCCGCAGGAGCGAGAGCCCGCACTGCGTGGCGAGTTGCGCCGTGGTGAGGGACTTCTTGAAGCCGGCCCGGTCCGAGCCGGTCTTCGGTATGACGGTCCAGGCCATGAGGCGCAGGCGACCCCTTCCGGCGGGCACGGCCTCGATGCCTGCGCGGCGGCGGCCGTGCAGATTGGCCAGGAGGGCGGGCATCTCGGGAACCACCGACGGCTGGTGGAGGACCAGATCCCGCTCACCGTTGTCCCAGCGGGTGTCGTGCAGAGCGAGTTGAGGCCGACCGGGCTGGACGAGACGCCATTCCACGGCGGTCCCGTTCTCCGTGGATCCGGAGCAGGTGGCTCCGTGGCGCGTTGCGCGGGTGCCTGACCGCCACAGGGTTAGTTCGTCCGTGAGTCTCATGGCGTTGAGGGTCTCCTCAAGAGGTGCGGCCGTGCGGCCGTCTGACTGTCACTCATGCCGCCCGGATCCGCGATCGTACACAGATTCGCATGAAGTGTGGCGGAAATACCCGTTGACGGCGTCAACATATCTGCGCCACTCTGGGGCTCCCGGGTTCGGACTCCGCCGTCGCACCCGCCGCCTCCCGTGCATGGAGCCACACCGTGAGCGACCAGCCCCACCCCTCCCTCCGCGACCTCGTCCTCCAGCGCCTGGCCGCCGCCGGCCTGGAGCCGGAGACGGCGGATCTGCTGCGCGACCTCTTCCCCGGGACTCGGGCCGGAAGTGCCTCCCGAACCGGTCCTCTCTTCCTCCGCTCCATCACGGCCGCCGGATGGCGAGGCATCGGCCCGGAGACCACGCTCGGCCTCACCCCCGCACCGGGCCTCACAGTGGTAGCCGGACGCAACGGCTCCGGTAAGTCCAGCTTCGCCGAGGCCGCCGAGATGGCACTGACGGGCGACAACTTCCGCTGGCAGGACCGTACTCAGATCTGGCGGCAGGGGTGGCGGAACCTGCACGATCCGGCGGCTCCCCGTGTAGAGGTGGAGTGCCGGCGCGACGGTGCCGACACGCCCGTCACCGTCCGCAGGAGCTGGCACGGCGACGGGCTGGGCGACGCACGGGTGGCGGTCCACCGGCCAGGCCTGCCCGGCGGAGAGCTGGGCGAGGTCGTCGGCGCGGAGGAGCTCGCGCTGTACCGGCCGTTCCTCTCGTACAGCGAACTCGGCGCCGTGATCAACGGCCCCATGACCGCCCTCCATGACGGACTCGCCCAGATCCTCGGCCTGGAGCAGCTCTCCGAGGCCTACAAGGAGGCGGGAGCCCGCCTCAAGGCGATCAAGGACGGCGAGAAGAAGGCCACCGACCTGGCAGCCACGGTCCTCATCGAACTGCGGGGCTCCGGCGACCCGAGGGCCGTCGCGGCCGCGGAGGTTCTCTCCGCACGCCGCCCGGACCGCGAACGCGTTCGCACCCTCCTCGCCACCCGGCCCGAGGGCGACACCGCCGAACTCGAAAGGCTGCGCGGGCTCTCCACCCTCGAAGGGCCTGATCTGAGCGACATCAGCGGTGCTGTGACGCGGCTGCGGGAAGCCGCGGCCCGGGCCGATGACGAGCGGTCCGGCTCCGCCGAGGACGCCCGCCGTCTCTCCGACCTCCTGGAGCGGGCGCTCGACCACCGGCGGCGGACGCGGACCGCCGACTGCCCCGTCTGCGACACCCCCGGACTGCTCGACGACGACTGGGCGGTGCGCGCCCGGGAGCAGGTCGAACGGCTCCAGCACGAAGCCGCGGAAGCGCAGTCCGCGCGTGACGACCTGCGCGGCGCCATCCGCGCCGTCCACGATCTCGTCCAGCCCGTCCCCGTATGGCTCCGGCCGGAGGACTCGCCGCTCGCCGCCCTCTGGCGGGAATGGTCCCTGTGCCGGAGCGCGACCGACCCCCGCCCGCTGGCGGATCAGGTCGAGCGCCTTTCGGCCGCCCTCGCCGACGCCTGCCGGCAGGAGAGCGAGAAGGCGGCCCGCCTGTTCGCCGAGCAGGACGCCGGCTGGCGGCCGCTCGGGGTGCGCCTCGCCGAATGGCTGGCCGTCGCCGACCGGGCCGCCGAGGCCGCATCGCTCGGCAAGCGACTCAAGGACGCGCAGACCTGGCTCAAGAAGGTCACCGACGAACTCCGCGAGGAGCGGCTGCGCCCGTTCGCCGACCAGTCGCAGACCATCTGGAAGCTGCTCTGCGAGCGCAGCAGCGTCACGCTCGGCTCGATCGGGCTCACGGGGACGGCCAACCAGCGCAAGGTGAAGCTCGACGTGTCCGTGGACGCCATGGACGCGCCCGCCTTCGGCGTGATGAGCCAGGGCGAACTGCACTCGCTCGCCCTCTCGCTGTTCCTCCCTCGCGCCACCCACCCCGACAGCCCCTTCGGGTTCCTGGTGATCGACGACCCGGTGCAGTCCATGGACCCGGAGAAGGTCGAGGGGCTCGCGCGGGTCCTCCACGCCTGTGCCCAGCGCCGCCAGGTGATCGTCTTCACTCACGACACCCGCCTCCAGCAGGCCATTCGCCACCTGCGCATCCCCGCGACGATCATGCAGGTCTCCCGGCAGACCGACTCCGTCGTCAAGGTCACCCGCACCGACGACCCGGTCTCCCTCGCGCTGAGCGAGGCCCGGGCCGTCGCCAAGGACCCGAACGTGCCGCAGGACGTCGCCGACCGGGTCCTGCCCCAGATGTGCCGTGGCGCCCTGGAGGCCGCCTGCCTGGAACCCGCACGGCGCCGCCTGCGGGCCGAAGGCCACGGCCACGCCGACGTCGAGGCCAGGATCGGCAAGGCACACAAGCTCACCGAACTCGCCGCGCTCGCCTTCTACGACAGCACCATGGAGCCCGTCCAGGTCCTCGCCGCCGTCGCCCAGGACCACGGTCCCTGGGCCCGCGCGCTCATCGAGCGGTGCAACGCCGGCGCCCACCAGCTCCTCACCCCGATCGGCGACCGCATGGACCTGGTCCGGGACACCGAGCGCCTTGCGAAGGCGGTGCGCGGCCGATGACCCGTACCCCCGACGACCTGGCCGCGGCCGCCCGTCATCTGCTCCTCCCTCCCCCCGGTGTTCCCCACACCCTCGCGCCGGGACTCCGCGCCCGAGCCGCCGCCGCCCTGCTCCGGCTGGCCCTGGACGAGGCCATGGACGGCTTCTGGCGGCGGGTCAGTCCCGCCATGGCGCACAGCCGTGGCCGTACCAAGGCGCTCTGCCTGGAGTGGTACGCCCCGTGCTCCGTGGCCCGTCAGTGGTACGCCGTGTGGTCCGCGCTCAGCGCGGCCTGCCACCACCACACGTACGAACTCCCGCCCACCCCGGGCGAGGTCAGGGCCTGGCACGACGACGTCGTCGAACTGCTCGCCGCCCTCCGCCAAGGGCCCGAGCGGACCGAAGCCTGACCGGTGCACCGAAAGGACCACGGCATGGACACACGCCGCTACCGCATGGTCGTCACCAGCGGCCTCGACTACGTCAGCACCGGCGCGCAGGTCGACGCCCGGCTCCGGGACTGGCTGCGTGAACCGCCCAAGAACTACGACATCCAGGCGTTCGCGGAGGGACGCAACGAGATAGCCCGGGGAGTCACGCTCGACCACGACTCGGCGACCGGCACCGGCGGGGCGTACGGGCGTTGGCGCCTCCGGGAGACCGCCCCGGACGGCACCTGGCAGACGACCCTGGTGATCAGGCAGACGGAGAGCCGGCCGACCCGCGTACAGCTGGACGTGGAGCACCTTCCCGACGATCCGGACACGTTGCCGACGCCCGCAAAGACCCCCCGCCTCGCGGCAAGCCTGCTGGACGTGCTCCAGGCCCGCGACGGGCTCGCGGACGTGACCCGGATGCCACAGGTCGTCGAGGCGGCCGACATCGACTCCGTCATCGACGAGTTGTGCGACGCGGAGCGCCGTCTACCGATCGTCATGGCCACCGCCCCGAACGGGGCCGACTTCGATGTCTGGCTGGAGCGGACCCTGGACCCGCTGGTCCGTCCCCTGGCCGGCCTCGCCATCCTCTACGCCCTCGCGCCCGGGGCGGACAACCGCTTCAACCGGCTCATGGAGTACCACCGGGTGTACGGCGGCGGCATCCGGACCTTCCTTCCCGGTGTGGACCCGGCCTGGGCGGCCGACGGCCAGCGCCACCGCGTCATGTCGCACCGGGTCGTCGCCGAGAATCCGGCCCGGGCCCGCCGCCTGCTCGCCCAGCTTCCCCAGGGCCTCGCCACCCGGGCGCCACTGCCGCCCGAGCTGGACGCGGTACCCGTGTTGCGCGCGCGTACCAAGGAGAGCTCGGGCAGCTCCGAGCTGGAGCGGCTGAGGGACGAGAACCACGCCCTCTTCGAGATCCTCGAGGAAGCCGGGCGCGAGCAGCGGGTACGGGCCGACGAGATCAGGGACCTGAAGAACGAACTCCAGCGCGCCAGGAGCGACGAGATCACGCTGATCGCCGAGTACGACGAGCAGTACCGGGAACTGCACGAGAGCCGGGTCCAGCTCGTCACCGTGCAGAAGCGCCTGCTCGCCCTCGGCGCCGCCGAAGCCGCGTACGCCCCGGACGACGGCGGTCCCGCTGTCCCCGAGTCCTTCGCGGAGATCCTGGAACGGATCGAGGAGATGCCTCGCGTGCACTTCACCGGAGCCAGGAAGATCACCCTGGAACTGGACGACCAGGCGTACGGTTCCTCCTGGGTCCGCATGGCCTGGGACGCACTGCTGGCGCTTCGGGACTACGCCGACGTCTCGGTCGACGCCCCCGCCGACGGCGCGGCCTTCCATGACTTCAAGCAGTGGTGCGAGGACGCTCCGGGCGGCAGGCACGCGATATCGCCCCGTAAGGTCGTGCGCGACGAGTCCAGGACGGTGAAGACGAACAACGCCTGGCGCAAGGAACGGACCTTCCCCGTCCCGGAACACGTGGATCCAGCCTGCCGGCTGTTCATGGGCGCGCACGTGAGGATCGGCGGCGGCAACACCGTCGCTCCACGCCTGCACTACCACGACGCCGCCCGCGCCGAGCACGGGATCTTCATCGGATACATCGGGCCGCACCTCACCAACACCCTCACCTGAGGTACGGAGCGGGGCTAAGGTCCTTCTCGGCACCGGCCTTCGGGCATATGCCCTGCCCGTGTCCAAGGACTCACCGGAACGAGGAACGTACGTGAACCAGGAGTGTGCGTGAACGAGGACAGCGGCAACCCCGCCGAGTACCCGGAGTTCCGGCTGCGGCTGCCCGGCGGGGACGGCATCGGGCGGGCGGTCGGCGTCCTCCTCGACGCCGTCGGCACCAACGGGAGCCGCAAGTTCCTGGTCCGGGCCGGTTCGCCGGCCCGGGAGCACGTCATGCCCTCGTTCCCCAAGCACTTCAGCGGCACGTTCAAG
The DNA here is from genome assembly GCF_010550605.1 of Streptomyces sp. SID9727. Taxonomy (GTDB): domain Bacteria; phylum Actinomycetota; class Actinomycetes; order Streptomycetales; family Streptomycetaceae; genus Streptomyces. The sequence goes on along the minus strand of NZ_JAAGNI010000136.1, from coordinate 172,456 downwards.
CGGCGCGAGGAGCTGAGAGCCGCCGGAGTCCTCGCGCCGTCCGACCGCTGGCCCGGCTGGCTGGAGCTGACCGCTGACGTCGAGTGCGGATCGCCGTCCGCCGCCGCCGAGATACTCGTCGGAGCCCCGCGCAACGGCTGGGAGGAGTGGCGCACCGAGGCGGGCACACCGCTGTCCGACTTCATGGAGGGCATGCGTTCCGGGCCCAACCGTGCCTGGCTCGTACGCGGCTCGAACGTGGCGGGCAGTGACCTCGTCCACCGCCTCTGGCTTCCCGAGGGCAGGGTCACGCTGTCGGCCTCGCGGCTGCGCCAGGGAGTGGCGCAGGGGGCGAGCAAGGAGCGGCTGAGAGCGTTCGTCGAGGAGGACTACGGGACGACGGCGACCTACAACCAGAAGCTGGAGCTCGTCGACGAGCTGTACGCGTTCCTCTCCTGGATGAAGCCGGGCGACACGGTGTGCGGCATCTCGGGGGGCCGCCTGTACGTGGGTGAGATCACCGGAACGGTCGAGCAGACCGCCTCCGAAGGCGGCCGCTCCAACCTGCGCCGCCCCGTCGACTGGCAGAGCAGCGGGTACGCCTACGACGAGCTTCCCGAGGAACTCCAGCAGAAGCTCTCGGCGCAGCACGACGTCGTCGACCTCACCTCCGTGCAGGCCCTCATCGACGGACTCGGCCGTACCGACGAGGAGCTCGCCGACGAGGCCGTGTCCCGGGAACGCGACCCGAGCGAGACCGTCCCGGCCCTCGCGGCCCGGCGTGAGCTGGAGCTTCCCGAGCCGGGCCAGGCCCTCGCCGACGAACTGCTCGTCCACGACGTGGAGTGGCTGCGCGAGGTGAAGGACCTCCTCTGGGACGAACGGCAGCTGGTGCTCTACGGACCGCCGGGCACGGGCAAGACCCACCTGGCCCTCAAACTCGCCGAGTTCCTCGGAGGCGGGCCCGAACGGGTCAAGCTGGTGCAGTTCCATCCGTCGTACGCGTACGAGGACTTCTTCGAAGGGTTCCGGCCGAAGGAGGACCCCGACACCCGGGAGGTCGCCTTCCGGCTGACGGCGGGCCCGCTGCGGGAGCTCGCCGACCTCGCCTCCCGCGAAGGAAACCGCCACATCCCGCACTTCCTGATCATCGACGAGATCAATCGTGCGAATCTGGCCAAGGTCTTCGGAGAGCTCTACTTCCTCCTGGAGTACCGGAACAAGTCGGTCCGCCTGACTTACTCGGGCGACGACTTCGCCCTCCCGCCCAATCTCTTCGTCATCGGCACGATGAACACCGCCGACCGCTCCATCGCCCTTGTCGACGCGGCTATGCGACGGCGCTTCGCCTTCGTGGAGCTCTCGCCGCGTACCGAGCCCACCCAGGGGCTGCTGCGCCGCTGGCTCGCCGCCCAGGACCGCGGCCCCGAGCCGGCGGACCTGCTGGACGCGCTCAACTCCCGCATCGACGACCCCGATTTCCGTATCGGCCCCTCGTACCTGATGAAGAAGGCGGTCTACCGGGAAGGCGGCCTCGACCGCACCTGGCGCACCAAGATCCTTCCGCTCCTGGAGGAGCATCACTACGGAGAGGGAATCGACGTTGCCAAGACCTACGGTCTCGAAGCCCTTCGCGCGAACATCGCACCGGCTGCCGGCCCGGGTGAGCCCGACGCGTGACCGGCATCCAGCTCGTCGAACACGCCCCGCACACCACCCATGACCTGCCGGCGGCCATCGGCCGGGCACTCGCCGCCTCCCGGATCGTGGACGCGGCGCCCGACCCGTACCGGACCGGGGGGTGGCGGCTGCGCGCGGGGAGCAAGGTCGGAGCCTTCGTGGTCAGGGCCCCGGGGGAGGACCCCGTCACCCTGAGGATCACCCCGAAGGTGCCGATCGCCCATCTGTTCTTCCTCCTGGGGTACACCCTGAACCCGCGGATCCACCAAGAGGGCACGGTGGAGGTGTCGGCGCACACGGAACTGGTTCCCTTCTTCTCCCAGACCTACGAGAGGGCGCAGGAGCGAGCCCTGAGGCAAGGAGTGCTGCAGGGGTACCGGCATACGGAAGAGGCGTCCCCTGTCCTTCGCGGTCGGCTCAGGGAGACCGACCAGGTGCGCCGTCGCCACGGACGGCTGTTTCCCCTGGAAGTGGCCTACGACGAGTACACCACCGACATCCCCGAGAACCGGCTGTTGCGGGCGGCGACCGAGCGGCTGCTGAGCCTGCCCCACGTCCCGGCCGGAGTACGGCGGTCCCTCCAGCACCAACGGGCCCGGCTCATCGACGCCGAGCCCCTGCTGCGCGGCGCCTCTCCGCCCCGGTGGCGGCCGAGCCGTCTGAACCTCCGCTACCAGCCCGCGCTGCGGCTGGCGGAGACCGTCCTGCGCCGCGAGTCGCCCGAGCACCTGCCGGGTGACGTCACCGTCGACGGATTCCTACTCGACATGAACAAACTCTTCGAGGACTTCGTCTGCATAGCCCTGCGTGAGGCCCTCGCCGCGTATGGCGGACACTGCGCGCTCCAGGCCAAGGGAGTGCATCTCGACGCGGACGGGACCATCCGCATGAGGCCGGATCTCCTCCGGTACGGGGACGACGGCCGCCCGCTGAACGTGGCCGACGCCAAGTACAAGGCGCGGAAGCCCGACGGTTTTCCCGACGCCGACCTCTACCAGATGCTCGCCTACTGCACGGCGCTGGGTCTTCCCGAGGGGCATCTGATCTACGCCAGGGGCGGCGCGCTTCACGCCTCCCACCGTGTCCGGAACGCGGGGATCGTCATCCACCAGCACGTCCTGGACCTGGAAGGGCCGCCGGCGGAACTGCTCGGGACGGTCCGGGACCTCGCCCGCCTGATGGCCAGGGGCGCGGAACCCGCATCCCCCTAAGATCGTTTCGGTCGCGCCGCACGCCACGAGGTAAGGAGCCCACCGTGCCCCAGCTCGCCTTCGCGAACAGCTTCTGGGAGAGCTACGACGTGCTGGAGAAGCCCGTCAAAGCCGGAGTGCGCAAGGCGATGGCCAAGTTCCAGCACCTCACTGTCGCGGAACTGTACGCCGACAAGGGGCTTCACCTGGAGTCGGTGGACAAGGCGCGCGATCCACGGATGAGGACCATCCGGATCAACGACTTCTGGCGGGGAGTGGTCCTCGCCCCGGACGACGGCAGCGATGTCTTCCTCCTCGTCAACGTCGTGCCGCACGACGACGCCTACAGCTGGGCGGCTAAGCGGCTCTACACGGTCAACACCGCCACCCGCGGCCTGGAGGTCCGCAACGTCGTCGCCATCGAGCAACTGACGCCGGCCCTGGAGCGGGCGGCGGCTGCGGCCCCCGTCCTGCTCTTCGCCTCCCACTCGGACACCGTGCTGCGGGAACTCGGTATCGATGTCCAGGTGTTGCGTGCCGTGCGCACGATCACGGATCAGGCACAGCTGGACGCGTTCGGCACCCTGCTTCCCGAGGACCAGTTCGAAGTCCTCCAGTTCCTCGCGGAGGGTTTCAGCCCGGAAGAGGTCTACCGCGATGTCGTCACCGCACGGCGGCCCGCCGACGTTCCTGAGAACCCCGCGGACGACCTCGCGTCGGCGATCCTCCGCACCAGAAGCCGCATCACGCTCGTGACCGGGCCGGACGAGCTGGCCGAGATCCTGGAGAAGCCCTTCGCCGCTTGGCGGATCTTCCTCCACCCCTCCCAGCGGCGCGTCGCCTACCGCGTGTCCTACGGCGGACCGGCCCAGGTGACCGGAGGCCCGGGCACAGGCAAGACCGTTGTCGCCCTGCATCGTGTCAAGCACCTGCTGTCCCGCTCCGAGGACAGCCGGGTCCTGCTCACCACGTACACCAACGCGCTCGCGGCGAGCCTGCGCGAGAATCTCGCGCTGCTGCTCGACGGCGATGAGGCGCAGCTTCGCAGGGTCGACGTGACGACGGTGAACGCCTACGCGCATCGAGTCCTTCATGCAGCCGGCGGCCGGACGCCGTCCCTCGTCGGAGACCGTGAGGAGCGGCAGATCTGGCAGCGGGTCGGCAAACGTCTCGGCCTTCCGTGGCCGGAGCGGTTCCTCGCCCAGGAATATCGCCACGTCGTACTCGCCCAGGACATCGGCACGCTCGACGCCTACCGGGGCGCGGCGCGCAAAGGACGCGGCTCGGCGCTGCCCGTAGCCCAGCGAGAGCGGGTCTGGGAGGCGATCGAGCTCTTCCGGTCCGAACTCTCCGCCCGAGGCGGCCGCACCCACCTCGAAGTCTGCGCCGAGGCGGCACGGCTACTGGCGGCGCGACACGCCTCGGACGGTCATGACTACCACCACGTGGTCGTCGACGAGGCGCAGGACCTGCATCCGGCCCAGTGGCGTGTACTGAGGGCCGCTGTACGGCGCGGACCCGATGACCTCTTCATCACCGGTGACCCCCATCAGCGGATCTACGACTCCCGGGTCAGCCTGAGCTCACTGGGGATCGGGGTGACAGGCCGGAGCAGTCGGCTGAGGGTCAACTACCGCAGCACGGAGGAGATCCTGAGCTGGTCCACCGGCATCCTGAACGACGTGGCTGTCGAGGATCTCGGCGGGGACGGTGTGGACACCCTCCTCGGCTACCGTTCCCTCCTCCGTGGAGGCCGGCCTCATGTCATAGGACACGCCACCGAACAGGCTGAGGCGGACGCGATCGTCGAGCGGATCGAGGAGTGGATCGGCCAGGGCATGCGTGCCGAGGAGATCGGGGTGTGTGCCCGGTTCCACCTGCTCCTGGACAAGGTGTACGACAGGCTCGCGGCTCGGGGCATTCCCGTGGTCCGGGTCAAGGAGGCGCCGGGGGCGGGAGCGGCAGGAGTGCGCCTTGCGACGATGCACGCGATGAAAGGGCTGGAGTTCCGGGGCGTCGGTGTACTCGGCGTCTCCGACGGCGCGCTTCCCTTCGCCCGCGAGGTCACCGCGGCGGCGACGGACAGACTGCAGCACGCGACCGATCTGCTGCGCGAACGGTGCCTGCTCTTCGTTGCCTGCACACGGGCCCGAGAAGCGCTGCACGTGTCCTGGAGCGGAAAGCCCAGCCCGTTCGTTCCCCTGGCCGCCGAACTCACCTGACCGGTCGGCCTGTCACTCGCCTGAGTCGCCCGCATGGGGGACGAGGGCGCCGCTGGTCAGTCCGTCCCTGGCCAGAGAGGCCGTCCTCTGCCCCAGTTCCGCCAGCTTCGTTACGCGCTCCTCGAACTCCTGGAGTGTGCGGAAGACCGCTCCGTAGCGACGCTGGTCGGCGACCGCCATCTGCGGGATGCGTGCCGCTCGCGCGTCCACCCGATGCGTACCGCTGGCGCTGGTCGAGCGACGGACATTTGACACGCTCTGAAGAAAGCCGCGCAGGTAGTCCGTATCGAGTTGAGGACTCGTCGAATGGGGGCCGCCGGCATCCGTCTCGATCAGACCCGCCCGGGACAGTTCAGCGAGGCTGACCGTGGCCGTGTCCAGAGAGTCCTCTCCTGCCCCCTCTCGCAGAGCGGGCAGGAGGGCACCCAGCGCATGGAGTTGCTGCTCGATCTGTTCGCGCAGGGACTGGTACTCCGCTCGGAAGTCATGGGCGGAACGGTGGACGTGATGGCCCGGAGTGAGATCGACGGTCTCGTCGAGAAGGTCGATGAGGGGGACGTCGACGATCTGGTCACCGATGGGTTCCAGTGGTCCGTCCGGCTCGTTGCCTGTCAGGTCGATCATGCGCACGTGCGACGGAGCCGCGTCGTCCGGCTTTGGGCGGCGGAGGGTCCAGAGCAGTACGGGGACGGAGTGCGAGGAGGCGACTCCGCCAGGCAGTGCGACGACCTGGACGAGGATTCCCCGCCGCACGAGCTCTGCCCGGATCCGGCGCCCCGCCTTGCGGTAGGCCGTGGAGGCCGGCATGACGATCACCGTGCGACCCCCGGGGGCGGTGTGGGCGTAGCAGTGTTGGAGCCAGGCCAGTTCCCCCTCGGCCTTGGAGGGCGTACCGAGCTCCCAACGCGCGTCGAGGAGCAGCTCCTCACGCCCCCAGTCGGGGCCGGAGGCAGGCGGTTCGCAGACGACGAGATCGGCGCGGAGCGAGGGCCAGGCATCCGCCCGCAGTGAGTCACCCGCTTGGATCACCGCATCGGTTCGGCCGGTCAACTCGGCTCGAAGGCCGGCGAATCGCGCTGCTGCCGGGTCGATCTCCTGCCCGCGAACGACCGTACCGTCGGCGTCTCCCACGGCCATGAGAAGGACCCCGATACCGCAGGCTGGGTCGAAGACGGTAGCGCCATCAGTGACCCGGCCCGCGAAGTGGACAACCGCCCGGGTGACCCGTGCGGAGGACACCTGGTCAGAGCCGCTGCGGCGGGCCGAGTCCTGGAAGCGCTCGACAAGTCCGTCGACCGCGTGGGCCGTGGAGGCGTTCTTTGCCAACGAGGTGACGAGCGCGGCTGCCGCGGAATCGAGACCGGACGGATTTCCCGTCGAGAGGAACTCGGCGACCGAAGCCAGGCCGCCGATCATGTCATCGCCGAACGACGCGCGGAGCGCCTGCCAGAGCCGGACCTCGTCGGAGACGTCGTGGCTCTTCCGCTGGGTTGCCAGCCATGTCCGTACGTCGGCAAGGGAGAACAGCGGCGTGCCCGGACTGCCTCCCGCCGGGGCGGGGAAGTCCGTGTGGCGGCGCCTCCAGTTCGACACGGCAGCTCGCGTGACGCCTGCGATGCGTGCGATCTCGGCCCCGGTGATCAAAGGGTCTGCTGCACCCGCTTCATCCCTCATGAGTCAACCGTACACGCCGCTACAGACGCGAGTTAGATAGTGAGCGTTGACGACGTCAACGTATCTTGAGGGGAGTCATCTTCTTCCCTTGCGGAGGGCGAGCAAGGGATCGGTCAGACCTTGATCACTGTGACGCGTCCACCGCACAGGGCGATGAGGTCCTCGGGGTCGGAGGTGAGGATCGTGACAGGCCCCGGTGAGGCGAGCGCGGTGGCGGCGAGCATGGCGTCGATGGCGTACTTGTGGCCGTGCAGGTCGGCGTCGGCGAGGAGGGCGGCGGCGTGACGGGCGATCGGTTCGGTGATCGGCTCCACGACGAGACGGGAGAGAGTCCACTCCAGGGCCGGGCGGTTGATGCGGGGGTGGACCACCTCGACGAGGGTGGCCGCCGAGGTGATCACGCGCAGGTCGTCGGCGCGGGCCAGGGCGAGCCAGGTGGTGACCGTGCGGTCGCGCAGGACGGCCTTCGCCAGCCCTTCGCTGTCGAGGACGAGGGTGCCGCCGGGGACCGCAGGGGAGCGGGTCACGCTGCGCTCGCCCCATGCTGGTTCTGCTCGCGACGGGCCTCGGCGAGCTGGTCGCGCAGGGACTGGATCTCGTCGTCAGTGACGGGCCCGTGCTCGGCCTCGGCGACGGTGATGAGTTCGTTGAGGTTGTCGCGTTCGATCTGGCGGGCGACGGCGGCGGCCACGTAGGCGGAAAGGCCGGAGAGGCCGCTGCGGGCCTTGGCGGCTTCGGCGATGTCGCGCGGCATGGTGATCGAGTACTTCCCGGTGGGCTCGCTCATGCTACTTATCCTACCCTTCATCCTCCTGGTGGGGCTTTCTTGGCTGGCATGGGAGCCGCAGGCGGCACGTTGACCTGGAGAGAGGCGGTGGTCGTCATGCGGAGTTCGGCAGGCCAGGTGCGAAACGCACCCGGACGGCGCGGGCCGAGGGTGGTGAAGCCCCGGCGGGGGCCGGCGGCCGGCGATGGAGTGGATGTCAGGGCTCTGGCCGACGAGCTCGGGGCCTCGTTGGTCCGAGCCGTCAGGGAAGCCGCCGCTGACGACTTCGGCCGGGTGAGGAGCGGGCGCGGTGTGACCACCATCAGCTGGTACGCCTTCGCTCTCGAATACTGGAGGTGCGCTGGGGCGGGTTCCCACGAAGACCCGGAACGAGACCAACGACGCCCTCTGCTCCATCACCGGGGGGCTTGACCCCCTGTTCTTGGACACCCGAGGCACTTGGATCCTGATGGCCCAGAAGAACAGATGCCCCGTGGTCATGACCCGACGCCGCCACTCACGCCTCGGACAGCGCAGCCCGATCCCTGCGAGACAGCGTCCGGAACGACATCAGCCACGCTGGCTCCGGCCGCATGACTCGTGTCCGGGACGCAGGGGCAAGGCCCACCCGTGCCTGCCCCTGCCAGGACTCCCTCGGCCCGCGCCTGTTCGGTGAGGACAGTGCCGTCAAGTCAACGCCCGTCTGGAAGACGGGCGACACGACCGACTGATCCGACCACGCTGTCCGACGGCCAGGCATCCACGCCCACGCCCCGCCCCGGTTACGCTGTTCGCGGGCGTGTACGGCGTGGGCGTAAAGTCCCAGAGAAATCCCAGAAAGCGTGCCTCACCTCCTGATGGTGCGCATTGACGCAGGTCAGAGAGGTTTCGTTAGCCATTACCTGACGATCTTTCAGATGTCCCGGAACTCATATACAAAGCTTCTGACCTGCGTAAATTACACCTCTTGGAGATCATCTTGCACGGTTGTTGCACAAGCCGAACGGAGCAAGAGTCACGCGGCCTTGGTGTAGGCGCTCCGGACCGCGATGCGGACCTTGGAACCGGCTCCCACGACCCGGTGCACGTATTTACGCAGGGTGAACGCGGGATCGGCGTGTCCGAGGCGGTCCGCGAGCGTGTACACGTCTACCCCGCCGTTGATCATCATTGATGCGTACAGGTGTCGGAGCGCGTGCATCATCACGTCGCGGGACTTCTCCCAGCGTCGTCCCTTCGCGTCGGGCTCAAGGGGCTTGATGAGGCCGGCCGACGCCAGGGCGGGCTTCCAGCGGTATGAGTTGAACCAATTCGACTGAATGGCGGTCTTCTCCCGGGTGTAGAAGATCAGCCGCACGGTGACCGGGTCGCCGCCTTTGCTGCCCCACGGTCGGGTCACCTCGACCGGCGGGTACTTCCCCATGTGCTCGCGCAGGGGGATGGCCACCTCGTCGGTCAGCTCAACCCACCGGTCCTTCGAGTCCTCGTCGTTTCCGCCCTTGGGCAGGGCGTATACGAGGAACGAGCCTTCGTGGACTACTTGCCGTTGCACGTGCACCATGGCGCCGTCCGGATGTGTCCAGTCGATATCTTCTGGTGACAGGCCGAATATCTCTCCTTGCCGAAGGCCCAGGCCGCGACCGCAGTCAACAAGTGCTTTGTAGCGGTCAGGAAGTTCGGCACGGATCTTCTCGGTGTCCTCCCACGTCAGGGTCAGCTCTGCCCGGCCGCCCCCTCCTCGCTTCGGCTTGGCGTCCTGCACTGATTTGGCGAGGCAAGGATTTTTGTGTATCAGGCTGTCGTCCACGGCCAGGTCAAAGACAGCCCGAAGATTGTCGAAGACCAGGCGCAGCGTGGAACTTTCGAGCAGCCTGCGGCGGTCGTGCAGCCAGTCCAGCAAAGACGAGGCGTTCACGTCCTTTACGCGCATCTTCCCGACTGCGGTAGGAACGACGTGCAGGAGAATTCGCTCCTTGTGGCGTCGGTAAGTTCGTGGATTCTTGTGTTCGTGCCCCTTGAGCCACGTGAGGGCGAGTTCACCGACCCTGACCTCACCGGCGCGAGGGTTGATGTACGAGCCGTCGTCCACTCCGGACCGCATCTTGGTCTCGTGCTTGCGGGCTTCGACCTCGGTGCGGAACAGCTCCGTCTGCTGGACATCTTCCCGGTTGCGCCATCGGGCCTGCCACCGCTTCCCCGTCCCGTGATCCCGCGTCGGAACTTTGCCGTGTTCCTTGCAGGTCGACTCCCCGTCTTTCGGGCGCGACTTGTGCCAGCGGTCGTACGGCATCAACTAACTCCTAGTTTCCAATGGGCCTTTGAGTCTATTCGTGGACTCTCCTGAATCAGGGCCATCGTCGACGGCGAGATCGGGTGCCCGTTCAACGAGCCCTAAGTGAATTGGATGTTGATCCAGGCGAGCCGAAGATGTCAAATGCATTCTTGGGGTCTTCGCGACAAACGGTGCAGAGCGGTAGAGAAGATTTCACCTAGGTGAATGCTCGCTGAGGGTTCGGCGAGCCCTCGCCGAACCCTCAGCGAGCATTCACCAATGTTTTTCGAGAGTTCGCAAGAGTTGCAGGCGTTTCGTCGAGAGGGCCTCTGTTTGGTCCGGCCGGAATTTAGTGCAAACGTTCCACGTGCCACCACGGCGGAATACCGCTCACGTGGTTCTTTCCTGCCCGCTTCGAATCGTTCTGGAGTGCCCATGCGTCGAACCAATGCCCATGCGGAAGAAGCCGCCAGTGGCGCGGGGGACCGTTGCCCCTTGGCGAGCGCGGAGGAGCTGGCCGATTTCCTGGGCGTACCTCTGAATACGGTCTACATATGGAATCACCGACACCAGGGTCCGCGAGCCCACAAGGTCGGCCGCTATTTGCGCTACCGCTGGTCGGAGGTAGAGGCATGGCTGGAAGCTCAAACGGTAAATCGAGCGACCTGATCGTCCCTCGGGCAGCGCTGAAAGTCCCTGGGATGGAGAGACAGGGGGATGGCCCGCGGGGAACCGCCATGCATCGCCGTTCGCGGCCGGGCGAGCATTCTCGTGCTGAGTCAACGGCGTGGCGGACCTCCGTCCGCACCTCGGGAGGTGTATAGGAAGAGGCCAGTGCGGACGGCGCAGTCCGCAGGGTGAGGCCGAGGTGGTCGATGGCGGGCGGGGCGCATGAGGAGCTGGCGCAGTACGGCCAGCTTGGTGATCTGGGTCTTGAGTTGCTCCGATGCGTCGGTCGTCAGGTGGCAAGATCCCAGGGATTCCCACCGCCCGAAGGTCATGCCGCGTGGACGGACGAGGCCGTCGACGAGCTCCTGTTCGAGATGATCAGCAGGAAGGGCGAGAACTTCCTCCTAACCTGCTTTCTGAAGACGGTCGACGACGCTTCCCTGGAGAGGATGTTCTTCACGTCGATCAGGAATTTCCTGATCGACGAAGCCAAACGTACCGAGCGGGGAAAGCTGCGGCGGCGCTTCGCTGCGCGCCTTGGCGCGGACAGCCGGTTTCGCGCGGTGGCTGGTACTTCGCCCCGATGGGCCCTGACCTCTCACCCACCCGGCGCCGTCTGGCAAGGCGATCTAGATGAACTGGTCAAAGCCGCCTGGGAAGTGCGTGGAGTATGGATCACTGCCTGGAACCACTCCGGGCCGACTCCCAGGGAAACCGTGCGCGCCCTGATGGCCGTACTCACCGGAGTGCTGGAGGCAGCAGGTGGAGCGGTCCGGGAGGAAGAACTGGCCAAGGTTCTTGAAGCCCGCTTCGAGCTGCTCTCTCCTGCCGAGTACACGACGCTGTACGCGGATGATGGCGAGCTCATCGACTCTGCCACCGGTCAGGAACACGGGACCGTTCCCGTGGAGGCCGAGACCGTAGCCGGGGAAATCTGGGCGGACATGTCCCCGCAGGAGCGGAAACTGCTGTCGTTCCTGGAGGACGATCCGGCGGAAGTCTCCGTCCTGCTTGGACTCGGGCGCCGACAGACGTCCGCGATCATGGATGCGCTGCGTCAGAAGCTCATGCTGGCTCTGACTGCTGCGGGTAGTGATCCCCGAGAGGTAGCCGCAGCGCTGCTGCGCCGCAGCAGTGAACCCCCCTGACGTTCGGCGAGTGACGTCGTTTGTCCATAGTGGGAACAGACCGCTGAGAGGAATGGGGGCCGCCCGATGAGCCAGGCATCGAGCAGCGCATATGAGCGGCTTCGCGCTGCAGCCGCCCAGCTGCATGTTCCCGATGCGGTCCGTACCGTGGCGGCGGCGGTGCCGGGTGATCCCCGACCGGGCCAGATCTGGCGCGCTGTGTGGGAAGGCGTTGTCGAGGTTGTGGCTATCACGGCGGTCGATGACACCACGGTGCACGCCTTGCCGGTCTCCCTGGAGACGCGCTTCAACGATCCCGACACGGTGCTGCTGCCCGCCGAGGCTTCCACCCTGGAGCAGCCGCTTGCCCTGTGGTGCGGTCTGGGCAGGCGTCTTCCGTGGTATGTCCTGGACCGGCAGGTCAGTGGGCTGTCCGTTCCTTTGGAAGCCGACGGCTCACCCGCCCCGGATGCCTCTGGGTACCGCTATGGCAGCCCCCTTCCCAGCCCCGCATCGCAGGCGGCCGAGTTCCGCTCCACCCTCGCCGACACCATGGACGTGCTGGCGACGGCGCGCTGGGCGCCTCGGGGCAGCGGCGGTCTGCCTGCCCTGCTGAAGCAGTGCGGCCTGGGCCCCACCGAACTGATCCATCGCTTGAGCATCAGGCCACCGCGCGCCCTCGCGCTGCTGCGCGCGCAGACACCTCTCACCCCGCCCGAAGCTCACCTCCTCGCACCGACCCTGGGCATGTCTGCGGACGTGATCCTGGCTGCCAATCCGCCGTTGCCTGACCGTTTGGTACACGAGCTGAGTCGCCCCGCCCGCCGCGAACAGATCCGTCGGCTCGCCCACCTCACCGGAACCGCTGAACAGGAAGCCCGCCGACAGGCACTCTTTGCCACGCTCACACTGGCAGCGCGTCAGGAGCGCCCTGCGGAAGCGGACTGGCCTGCTCGGGTAGACCGCTATTTCCACGTGCACCTAGGTTCGGAGAGCGAGTGATGGACTACCTGCGCCGCGCCGCGGCCCGTACCCAGGCCAAGGCCATGCTCACCGTCCTTCAGCGCGACCACCCCGGCGCTGCCCAGCGGCTGGGCGACGGCGCCCTTGACGAGCTGCGGCAGTGGCCCGGCCTTCAGGTCAGGGACGTACCCGACGATCGCTCTGGCGGCGGCTGCAGTGTCTCCGGTGCCTATTTCGCCGGTACTCCCGCCGTCCTCGCCGTCGCCACCTCTGCCAGCCTGGCCCGCCGCGAGTTCACCGGTCTCCATGAGCTGGGCCACCACCTGCAGCAGACCGTGGTGGAGCTGATGGACGTCCTGCTTGCCGAGCCCGACGGTGGCGCCGCTCTGGAGGATGCTGCCTGCGATGCCTTCGCCGCCGACATCCTCCTGCCCGACACACTCACCGATCGCCATATCACTGCCGTCGGCCCCACGGCGGACGCCGCAGTCGCACTGTGGCGGGTGAGCAATGCCTCCCGTATGGCGGCGTGCGTGAAAGCCAGCGAACGTCTCCCAGCTCCCGGTCACATCCTGCTCCTCGACCGCGACGGCATCCTCGCCTTCGGCGCCTCCCACGGCCTGCCCCCACTGCGGCGCGGCAGCGACCAGAGCCAGGTCCCGGTCCTGCGCACGGCCTTGTCGGGCCAGGGACACGCCGAGGGACGTGGCCGGCTTGCCTACCGTGACGGCGCCGTCGCCGGTGAGGAGCTGTACCTGCAGACCGCGGCCATGGACGGCTACGTCCTCGCCGTCGCCGTCACCGACCTCGCGCCGTGGAGGACCTTCGCGCCCTCCGTTCGATACAACGGCCCCGAGGCCGCCAGCTATACCTGCGCACACTGCGGGGAGGACTTCACCTCCTTCGCCCGCGCCTGCGCCCGCTGCGAGTCTGCCCCGTGCCCCGACTGCGACCGCTGCGGCTGCGACCGCAAGGTGTTCGAGCGCCAGTGCACGGCCTGCTTCGTCGTCCATCCGGCGGCCATGTTCGACGGCGCCAGCAGCCGCTGCCGCGACTGCGACTGAACTCTCGTCACACCCGTCGCACTACCGCCGAGTTACGTCGTCTGTCCCCTGTGAAGGCACCCACCCCGGGCGCCTCACCACGTACGGGACCCCGGAGCCGGCACCGGGCACCACGATCTACCCGGCCGGCAGAAACGAGCACGACAGCACGATGAACGACAGCACCAAGAACGCCTTCGATGCCTTCGACGAGGAACTCAACCTCGATGGCCGCGAGCGTAAAAGCGCCCAGAAGCGGCACAACGAGATCACCGAACACCTGGTGAACGCTGGCCTGGCCATCGCCACCTTCCTGCAGGGCAGCTTCGCCCGTAAGACGATGCTCAAGCCGCTCAAGGACGTCGACATGGTCATCCGGATGCATCCGCGCCTGGAGAAGGCCCTGCGTCAGCCCGGCGGCCCGGCCCACGCGATGAGCCTCATCCGCGAGGTCATCACCGAGAAGTACCCCGACGCCCTCTTCGACGTGGATGACGCCCCTGCCCACGCCCTCCAGGTCACCTTCGCCGAGCTGGACTTCACCTTCGACCTGGTCCCCGCGCTCGACGTTGAAGACAGCGAGATCGTCCACATCGCCGACAGGGAGAACGACACCTGGGAGTGGTCCAACACCCGTACGCTCAACCGGATCATCAGCACCCGCAACCAAGCCACCGGCGGACGGTTCGTCCACCAGGTCCGCATGCTGAAGTCGTTCAAGAAGGGCAACCCTGTCCTCGACGACACCTGCGGGCTGCTGTGGGAGGCCTTCGCCTACGCGGCCGTCACCGGCCCGCTTGAGCACTCCCAGGCCCTCGCCACCACCCTGGCTCAAGCTGCCCAGGCGGTCACCCACCCGGTGCTCGACCCGACCGGTGTTGACGACCTCACCGCCGAGTGGACGATCGACGAGCGCAACACGTACGCCACCACGCTGGCCGCCACCGCCCGACGGGCGGCCGAGGCGCGACGTCTGGAAGAGGACGGACAGCACGCTGCGGCCATCGAGATCTGGCACACCTTGATCGGAGACCCGTTCCCACAGTCCGAGTCCCAGAACGCTACCGACGCGCTGCGCGCACTGGCGGCCGGCAGCATCACCTCCACCGGACGCGCCGTCGTCTCCCCGCGCGGGCAGCAGCCCGCGCGACCGGCCCGGTCATGGCGTACCCGCTGAAGGCGGTGCTCGCCGACCCCGGCGCAGCCGCCGACCACCTGTTCCACGCCGATACCGTCTACGGCGTGGAGCAGGCGGCTGGCCGCATCGGTCCGGGCGGAGCCGCGCTCCTCGAACTCACCTTGCGCCCGCTGCCCGCCCTGGAACGCGAGAACTACCCCACCGAACGTGTCCGCCTCGTCATCCGACCCGACTACACCGTGCACGCCTTCCCGCTCGACTCGGCCGACCGTGCCTTCAAGCACCGCAACCCGCCGCCGCTAAGGGACTTGTGCCTGCAGTACCCCAGCGATGACGCGGCCCTGCGCTGGATCCCCGAGGACGGCCTGGAAGCGCTGATCACTCTCGTTCACCGACATCTGCTTTACGAAGAGGCTTGGCGCCGCTCCGGCACCTGGCCGGCCGAAGACGCACCACATGGCCAACCCGCCCACGGCACCCACCCGCTGCGTACCGCCGAGACACAACAGGAGGCTCGCCGATGGGCCCGGCACCCTTCACCGCACCAGAAACGGCATCCACATCTGTGATCACGATCCTCGCGCTCGTCCTGGGCTCCTCCGTCGTCGCGGGAGCCCTCGGACACATCCTCACCGGCCTGCGCGCTGGAGCGACCGTCCGCCGAGACCGCTACGCCGCCGCGGTGAAGGTTCTGGTCGCACGTATCGAGTACCCCTACCGGATACGCCGCCGCACCAGCGACGATCCCGAGGTCCTGAGCACGCTCGCAATCACCGGACACGACCTCCAGGAGACCCTCGCAGAGAGCCGCGCCTGGATCGCGACGGAGAGCACGGTACTCAGTGAGGTATTCGACAACTGCCTCACCAACCTCGACGCTGCCTTCAAGCAGGCCTGTCGCGATGCCTGGAACGCCACACCTGTCACCGCCGCCGCCGAGATGAACCTGGGCGGCTTCGGGGTGGGGAACCAACAGCACATCGTCACCACGATGGAGCGCGCCCTTGGCTACCGCTTCGGGCTCCGACGCCTGATCCCTGTGTTCGTACTTCGGCGCCTTTTCAGGCGACTCCAGCTACTCCGGGCCTGATGCGCGATCCGGTTCCCTACGGCTCGCTGGTTTCGCACGAGGGCTGATGAACGATGACTGGCTTGCGTTCCCGTACGCGATCGATCCCGACACATTGAACAACTGATCGTCCGAGCGGTCTGCTGGGCAACGAATCGCCAAGCCCTGCCGGTAACTACCTCCCGCCCGCCTTCGTCGGACTAGTGGATAGGGTCGCGGTACCCGAGCTGGAGAGGTAGCCGCATGGATCCCGAGATCGTGATCGCGCAGACGACGAGTGACGACGAGGAGCAGGCGAAGACCCTCGCCAGAGGCGCTGTTGAGAGCAAACTGGCGGCGGGCGTCCACATCGATGCGCCCATCACCGTCTTCTACTGGTGGCAGGGGAAGGTCGAGGCGGCGCAGGAGTGGCGGATCTCCTACATGACGTCGTCGGATCGCCTCCCCGCGCTAGAGGCATGGCTGCACGAGAGGCACCCGTACGACGTCCCCCAGTGGGTCACGCTGCCTGTGACCGGAGGGTCGGAGGCGTACCTGTCCTGGGTCGTCGACGAGACACGCCCGGGGTAAAGGCCCCCACTACAGCGCCTCACTCTCACCGAGCCTGCGCTTCGACGCTTCACAGCGTTGCGAACGTCAGCAGGTGGCTGGCCAGGTCATGCTCAGTGTCGGGGAGCCCGGCAGCGATGGCCTGAGCCCGCTGCCGGCCCATGGTGTTGGGCTTCGACTCCACCGCTGCGGCGAACTGGTGCGCTACGTAGGCCCCGCGATCTACGTCACCGCCGCGCAGAAGGGCGGACGCCAGGTCACCCAGGACGACCACACCGGACTCGGGTAGTTCACCGCCGAGGCGCTCGACTGCGGAGTCGGCCGTGGTGGTCAGCTCCTGACGCTTGAGTTCGCCGTAGACCGAGAGAGTTAACGAGTCCATGCGGTATGGCGTCACGAAGCGGACCCACGCCTGCTCGCTCGAATGGTCGGCGAAGTCATAAGCGAACTTGGCCTGGTCGAGAGCACGAAGGGCGCCAGCGTCATCGCCTGACTGGGCGGCTTCCTCCGCGTACCGGCCCAGAGCCCACGCTGCGGCGGTTGCGTTGCCACGTCCGCGTACGTCCTGAGCTGCCTGCGAAAGCATCTCCAGCGCCTTCGCTGGACTGGGGGCACCGTAGCTCGCGTAGCCCAGAGCGAGAGCGCGCAGCGGAGGGTGTCCAGCCCTTTTCGCGCACTCCGAGGTCACTCCGTAATAGGAAGTGGCCTTGTCCTGCTGGCCGAGGTCCCAGGCGACCCACCCAGCAAGAGCGGCAGTCTCCCCGGCCGCGATGGTCAGGGCTCGCTCGTGGGCTCCGGCGCGGGGAAGGGCTGCGGTGATCGCGTCCAAGTGCGCCTCGACGCGGGACTGCAGGCTGAGCGCACTCTCGTTCAGCTCGTCCACGTACAACGTGGCGGCATGATCAATAAGCACCGCCGCAGACTCAGGGTCGATCTTGGAACCCTTGCTGAGTGCGTAGGCCAGTCGGCCCCAGGGCTCGGCAGCCGCAGCCGCACCGACGACTGCGCCTCCCAGCAGCGTTCGGCGTTTCACGTCGTCCAGGTCCTCCGCCTCGGCCTTGTTCTTCTCTCGCCGCCTGGCGCGGGCGGCTTTCGCCTCGCGCAGCAGCGGCTCCAGCGGGACGCCACAGGCCAAAGCGATGTTCCCCAGGGTGTGGTCCGTTGGAACGTTCGTACCGTTCTCGTACCGGTTCACCTCCCGGCGGGTCACCGTTGCCCGGCCGGAGGCGGCGTTGATCGCACCAGCCTGCTCGTCCTGCGACCGATTCGCGTTACGCCGCAGGTGACGGAGCAACTCGGCAAATGGATCCACCGCCATGAGTCTGACCCCTATCCGTGGGAGAGAGCCAATACTCTCCTCAACTCCCCCCTGGTTTTCCCCCCTTGACAAAGTTTTCCCCCTCCGGTTTCCCCTGTCCCGGATCGCGCAGCCACGGTGCGATGTGCTCATGACCACGCACCGGACAGCAACGTCGCCCCGACCTCTGGGCGACGACGGTGGCGCCCACGCCGTCGTCGCCTCGACCGCTCGGTGTCCGCTGGCCTCTCACGTCTTCGAGATGGCCATGGAGCCGGTAGATGTGCACGTCGCTCAAGCGCGACGAACGACGGCCACCGTGTTGAAGCACTGGTCGTTGCCGGAGACGCCGGTAGAGGAGGCCCGGCTCGTCGTCTCGGAGTTGGTGTCCAACGCGATCATTCACGGTTCCGGGGACGTCCGACTGCGACTGCGACACGACGAGCACGAGCTTCGAATCCGAGTCACCGACGACAGCACGGCACCGGCGAGGCGACGACGTGCGAGTGCCGCCGGCCTCGGCGGTCGAGGGCTGCACCTCGTCGCCTACCTGTCGCTTCGGTGGGGCCTCGCGGACGGCGGCCGGACGACGTACGCGGTCATCCCCACTCTCACGGAGGCACCCCCATGTCGCCGCACAACGCAGTCAAGCACGGAGCCGACGTGTTGAGCCTCGTCGCCTTTGATCGGGGGCGAGAGAAGCACACGGGCGGTGGGACGCCGACCGCTGGCCGTGACCACCCGAGCTGGCCTCGCACCTCTGCCCAGGTGAAGGGCCAGTCCCGAGCTGGCCAACTCCGAGGCTTGCGCCAGCACTTCTACCGTCAGACCGTCGGCGCACAGGCCGATCACCCGCTGCGCGTGCTGGCGTACAGCCTGGTACCGAGTCCGAGGGCCCGACCTGACGAGGACTGGGGGACGCTACAGGCTGAGGCCGACCAGCTCGGTTACGCGATCGCCGCCCGGCTCCACGATGTGGCGGTCCCGGTGACCACTACGTACTTCCCGGCATCCAGTGCGAGCCAGGGCGTCTACACGCCGCCTTGGGATCGACCTGGTTGGCGGGAAGCCGAGCGGCAGCTCCGAGAGGGCTTGGCCGACGGCGTGCTCGTCCTCGACCGGCACAACATCAGCTCCGATGACGACGAGTACCACGCCGTGATCAAACACCTGGGTGAGCACTGCCGTGCGTTTCTCCACCTCGTGATCTCCGAGGAGCCCGTCGCGCCGACTTGAAGGCGTCCGCTGCGCTGGATGGACAGGAAGGGCTGGGGCTGGCGACAGATCAGCGCGCAGGTCGCCCTGATCGTCACCGTGAGCGTCGTGCTCGTCTTCACCTTCAAATACCTGACCGAGGGCTGACCATGACTTTCGAGGGACACATCGATCGTGCGCCGCGTCTCCTTCCGCACCGCGAGCAGGGCGAAGCGCTCCTCGCCATCAGGGAGGCCGCCCCTTCGGCATCCAGCGAAGAGGGGATCGACCTCTTCGCCGTGCCCGCTGGTGAGGTTCAGGAGCGTGGCTTCGACCTCTCGCGCCTTCACCGGCTCGCGCGCCTGCCGGCCGTGCCGGACGGATCGACCTCGCCTTCGGCTGACGGCCCGCCGGACGCGGCCTGACTCTCCTCAAGCGAGCACGACGGCGACCACCACTGCCCCGGATGCCGCCGCCGGTTGCCACACCGCCCCATCCATCCTCGAGTAAAGGTCGCAGATGAACCGTCCCGTTCTCGCTCTGGCCGCCACCATCGCCCTCGCGTCCGCGGTGCACGTCGCCCAGCGTCGCCAGCAGCACCGCCAGTCCCTGGAGTTGGCAGTGCACCAGGCCCACGGCCGCATGCTCGAAGTCGCGACCACACACCCGGACTTGGACTCGATCTGGGTGCGTAACCATCCCGATCACGTCAAGGACGACGAATCGGGTCCGCTCCTGATGTGCCAGTGGTGGCTTGAGTTCTGGCGCACGGGCCTCAATCTCAGGGTGTTCACCCCCGCCGTCCTGCGGCAGAACGCGCGGAACTTCATGCAGGACCCGACGGCCCTCAAGGCGTGGGCCTTGACCCGCCACGGGCGTGCTCTGCAGTCCCGGGGGCGATGGGACCGCTTGCACGTGGCGCTGCTCGACGCGGCGTTCGAGGAGGCCGGCGGTCCGTCCCAGTACCCCGAGTTGGAACTTGCCCCGGCTTCGGCCCTCTGAGGCACGACGACACCCTGACGAGAGGATGATCATGACCGTTCCCGCTTGCGGATCGCCACCCGCTCCGGCCGCGCCGAGCGCCCACGGGTCGCGCGCTCTTCTCCTCGACCTCGACGGGGTCCTGCTCGACACGCGTCCCGTGATGAGGAAGGCGTGGCAGAGGGTCCAGGAGATCCACGGCGTCACGCTCCCCTTCCGTGACTACGAGCGCCACCTGGGTCGCGAGTTCGGGGACATCATGGAGCGCCTGGGCGTGACCGATGCCGAGGCGGTCCGTAGGACGTACGAGGCGGAGTCCGTGTCCACCGCGCACCTCGCGGAGGAGTTCGCCGGCATCGTCGAGACGCTCCACGCCTTCGTGGCCGCCGACTGGCGGCTGGGCGTCGTGACGTCCAAGCACGTCGACCGGGCGGCCCCCCTCCTCGCGCGCCTCGGGTGTCCCTTCGCGACCATCCGCACGCCCGCCGGCGCGGGCCGGACGAAGCCGGCCCCGGACCCGCTCCTCCTGGCGCTGGTCGACCTGGGAGTCGACCCCGCCTCCGCCGTCTACGTGGGTGACATGGCGGTCGACCAGGAGTCGGCCGCACGCGCCGGCGTCCCTTATGTGCACGCTGGGTGGGGCTACGGGCAGCCGACGGCTCCCGCCCCGGAGACGGTCTCGTCCCCCAGGGAACTGCTGAGCCTCCTCCCCGCCAAGCAGCTCGTCGAGGGGAGCACGGTGTGAGCCCCCGCACCACTGGTGGCCTCGGCCTGGTCCGCTCCTCCAACGTCGGGAAGCCGACGTGGACTCTCGTCGGAACCGGCGTTCTGGCGCACGCGCGAACCGACCACATCCATACGACGGACCTTGATGCGACGGCCGTCGACAAGCAGTTACTGCGCTCCGGCGTCGAAGACGTCGTGGAGGCCGTCGACCGCTACAGCGCCAAGTGGGCCGCCACCCCGGGCGGAGCCGACTGGCTCCACGTCCAGCACGTCCCCGTGCGACGCTTCGTCGCCGAGATCGTGCGCAAGCTCCTGGCCCTGAACTCCTGGGAACCGTTCGCCTCCGCCCCGGGGCCCGTGACCCTGGCCCGGTACGAAGGGCTCGTGGGACTGCGTTCGAGCAGCTCGCGTGAGTACCTGGCCTACACCGTGACGTGGTCCGGCGTCGCGTACGTGCTCGGTGCTGCGGCACCGCACAACCCGACCCGCTCCGCCCAGCTCCGGAACCGCACCCGGACGGGTACGGCGAACACGGAGCCGAGTCCGCTCCCCTCGGATCTCGGACGGCGGGACGTTCTGGCGCTGTCGTGGACCTCCCGCCACGCTGCCACGCTGACCCCGGTTCTCGCCGAACTGGCGCGCGGCGGGCAGAGGAGCCTCCTGCTCGATCTCGCCACTGATGCCGCCGAGCGGTGCAGCGCGGGACCGGCAAGGGGTATCGAACTGCGCTCGGCCCCGAGCGACCTCTTCACCGTCTCCGGCACTGCCGAGGGCCTCCACCGTCCCGACGACGAGCACGTCGTCCAGGTGGGAGGCCACGGCATCCAACTTGCCCGGATCGTAAGGCTCTTGTCCGTACTCTTGGAGACGAGTGGGGGCTGCACCCAGCCGTCGTGGCGGACGGTGGTGCGGGCGGAGAGCTGGCTCGACGACATCCTGTCGACCACCAGACCGCACACCGTCCTGCTGAGCAACGACACCAGCCCCCTGGGCGTGCTGGCCGCGCATGCCGCCGAGCGGCACGGAGCGAACTCGGTGCACGTCCAGCACGGGGCGTGGACGGCGGAATCGGTCGCCTGGCCGGCCCTGCACAGCCGCGACATCATCGTCATGGGCGAGCGGGACCTCGCCCTGGGCCGAGGGTGGGCGCGCCACCCCGAGGCCGAGGTGCACGTACTCGGACAGCCCCGCTTCGACGTCCTCGCCGGTCTGAGCCGCCAGGCACAGCGGCGGTACCTGGAGAAGCTGCTCGCTTCGGGGGGCCGACGTGGGCCGACCCGGATCGCGGTGTGGGCATGCCAGCCCTTCAACCCCGGTCACCTCAAGTGCCACGCGGACCTCCTCCTGAACG
Organism: Streptomyces sp. SID9727; assembly: GCF_010550605.1. Taxonomy (GTDB): domain Bacteria; phylum Actinomycetota; class Actinomycetes; order Streptomycetales; family Streptomycetaceae; genus Streptomyces. Next base: position 150,566 of record NZ_JAAGNI010000136.1, on the reverse strand, counting down.
GGCTTGCCGAGGCGGGCGGCGACTGGGGGCTCGTCATCGCTCCACACCCGGCACAGGGCGCCGACGCCTTCACCGCTCTGGTGAAGCGGGACGGCGGGCCGCCTGTCGCGGTGGCCGATCCCAGGGTCGGAGCCCGAGGCTGCCTCGCTGGTGCTGATGCAGTGGCGAGCGCGTACTCGACGTGCGGGATCGAAGCCGCGCTGCTGGGCATCCCGATCCTCGAAATCGGCCCGCCGGGCGAACGCACCCTGGGCCTGGCCGGTCACGGACTCGCGACCCGGTGCGAGGCCGCCGGGGACATCGCCGAAGCGCTCTCCGGCGTGCGCGGGGGCCCCGCGTCGATCCCGCGGGCATCCCTGGACGCGGTCTGCCGGTGGCGCGGAGACAGTGCCGCTCGGATTGCCCGGCTCATCACCGACCGCGCCACCTCCGGCCCGAGGGCCGACGACTCCACCCACCACCACCCGGGCGCCGCTGCGTCGCCCAAGGACGAAGGAGCATCCGTCCGATGACATCCCTCACGGCCGACAGCATCGCCGAGCTGTTCTCCGGCGCCGTCACGCTGGCCAAGTCCGGCGAGAAGATCAGCCCCCGGGGCATGGCCACCCACGAAGTCCGCGACGTGCACCTGCTGCTCACCCAGCCGCGCGCCCGCCTGCTCTACGCCCCGCCCGCCCGCATCGTGAACCCGGCCTTCGCCGTCGCCGAGACGGTCTGGCACCTCTCCGGATCCGACGCGCCGTGGATCTTCGACTACAACAACCGGCTGCGGCAGTTCGCCGACGAAGGCGTCCTCCTGGGGGCGTACGGCCCCAGGATGCGGAACTGGGCCGGCAAGGTCGACCAGCTCTCCCGCGTCGTCGAAATCCTCCAGGCCGACCCCGACTCCCGGCGAGCCCTGATCCAGCTCTACGACCCGGCCCAGGACGCCGCAGGGCACAAGGACGTGCCCTGCACCCTCGGATTCCGGTTCCACCTGCGCGCCGGCCGCCTGCACATGGCGACCACGATGCGCGGCCAGGACGTATGGATCGGCATGCCGTACGACGTGTTCTTCTACACCGTGCTGCACGAGCTGGTCGCCGGATGGCTCGACGCGGAACTCGGCGAGTTCCACCTGCACATCGGCTCGCTGCACATCTACGACGAGCACATCGAGCAGGCCGACGCGCTCACCTCGCTTCCGGCGAGCGAGATCATGCCCGACCTGCGAACACCCTGGAACGGCTTCGACGGCCTGCTCGACCAGGTCGAGGCCCGTGATGTGACCGGTCACCCCGGCTGGGACGCGATGGCCGAGACTCTGCGCAGCTACCGGCTGTGGAAGGACGGCAAGCGCGAGCAGGCGTGGCGGGCGGCCGACACGATCGACGGGCCCCTCGGCCAGGCCCTCACCGCCTGGTACGGAGAGCTGGAGCGGCGCTCGACCAATCGCGCCGCCACGGCCGGGGCAAGGTGACCGCCGCCATGAAGCGCACCCCCTCCGTGATTCTCGGCCTGTGCTCGTACACCCACGATTCGTCGGCAGCCCTTCTCGTGGACGGTGAACTCGTCGGCTTCGTCGAGGAGGAACGCCTCTCCGAGCAGAAGCACACCAAGCTCTATCCGGCCCTCGCCGTGGGATGGCTCCTCGACCAGGCCAAGCTGAGCGCCGGCGACGTGGACGCCGTCGCCTACAACTTCCAGCCCGTCCGCTACCTCGCCGAATCGCCCGCCGCTCTGCGCATGGCGCTCTCGCCGATGACACACGACCGGAGCCTGGCCCGCGCCCACGGGTTCGCCAAGGTCGCCCTGCGAACCCGGCGTCGGCTGCGCGTCCTTGGCAGCCAGTTCCCCTCGGCCCGCGTCACACCGATCCTGCACCACCGAGCCCACCAGCTCACGGCCTTCGTCGCCTCCGGCTGGGAGGAAGCCGCCGTGCTCGTGGTCGACAGCCTCGGCGAGCGGCAGACCACCACCATCGCCCACGGCCACAGCATCCAGCGCCCCCGCCTCCAGCCCATGGAAGCGATCAACGACCCGGCCTCCCTCGGATACGTGTACGGCGCCGTCACCGAGCACCTGGGCTGGAGGCGTGGCGACGAGGAAGGCACCGTCATGGCGCTGGCCGCTCTCGGCGACTCCGCCCGCTTCCGGAACCTGTTCACTACGGCCGTCCGCACGACGGCCACGGGCTTTCGAATCCACCCCGGCTACTTCCCGACGCGCACCCTCACCTCGGGATACCCGAGGACGTCCCAGCGGTTCATCGCCGAGACCTGCCCTGAGCGGCACCCGAGCGAGCCGCTCACCGACGTCCACCGAGATCTGGCGGCTGCCCTCCAGGAGCGGACCGAACAGGTGATGGTTCACCTTGCCCGCCGTGCCCGTGCGCTCACCGGCTCCCGGCGTCTGTGCGTGGGCGGCGGCGTCGCCACGAACTGCGTCAGCATCGGGAAGATCGTTGAGGCTGGCATCTTCGACGAGGTGTTCGTCCCGCCGGCACCCGGAGACGCCGGAACCGCCATCGGGGCCGCCCTCGCCGTGCACGTCGATGGGCGCAGCCCTCGCCCGGTCGCCGGCATCGCCCGCCACTGTTACCTCGGCCCCTCCTACGAGGACCAGCCCCTCGACCTGACCCCCTGGCCCGGCCTCCACCAGAAGACCCTCGGCATCGAGAGCGCCGAGTTCCTCGCCGACCAGCTCGCCCACGGCATGATCGCCGGACTCTTCCAGGGAGGGGTCGAAGCCGGACCGCGTGCCCTGGGCAACCGCTCGATCCTCGCCTCCCCACTGGAACCCGGCGTCGTCGAGCGGCTGAACGCCACCGTGAAGTTCCGCGAGCCGTTCCGGCCCTTCGCCCCTGTGGTCCCCGCCGAGCGCGCCGCCGAATTCTTCACCCTCGGCCAGCCGGCCCCGTACATGTCCATGGCCTCCGGGGTGACAGACCTGACGCGCGAGCGGGTGCCGGCCATCGTGCACGCCAACGACACCTCCCGCCTGCAGACCGTCACCCCGTCGCAGAACCCGTTCATGCACGCGGTGCTGACCGCCTTCGGCCGTCGGACCGGCATCCCCGTGCTGATCAACACCTCCCTCAACGTCAAGGGCAAGCCGATCTGCGGGACACCCGAGATGGCCCTGGACTGCCTGGCCAACTCCGGTCTCGACGCCCTGCTCCTCGAAGGGCGGTGGATCACCAAATGAAGATCGGATACAGCTTCTGGGGATTCCTCGGCAACGGCATCACCGACACTCCCGACGGAGGCCGCAGCCACCGCCGCCCCTTCATCGACGCCCTTCTTGCCCGCGGTCACGAGATCGTCTTCCTCCAACCCGACCGCGACCGCCTCGAAGCCGGTGACGACCTCGGCGGCGCGTACACCTTCGACGACGGCCTGCCCGGCATCGACGCCCTGTTCCTGGAGTGGCGCTGGGCGATCCCCGGCCGCAACACCACCGTGTGCGGCAGCGAGGGGCACACCTGCGACCTCCATCGGCAGGCCCGGCTCATCAACCACTACACGGCCCGGCACCGGACATCCACCGTCATCTGGGACAAGGACCGCACCCTGCGCGCCGAGAGCGTGTGGCGCCGCACGGCCCACACCCGTGTCTGCGAGGCCGCGCTCACCCCGACCCCCGGCGCGCACTCGCTGCTTTTCCCCGTCGCCGAGGACCTCCTCGCCCAGACCGATCCCCTCACCCTCGCGGCGCGGCCTCGGGATCTCGCGCTCGGCTATGTGGGCAACCAGTACGACCGGGACGAGCCCTTCGACCGCTTCTTCGCCCCGGCCGCCGCCCGCGTCGAGCACTTGGTCGCCGGGAAGTGGACGAAGACCGGCCGCTGGCCGCACGTCCGCTTCGCGGGCCGGATCCCGTTCGAGGATGCCGCCGACGTCTACGGCCGGTCCCTGGCCACGGTGCTCATGCTGCCCGAGCGGTACGCCGCGGTTGGGCAGATGACCCAGCGCATCTTCGAGGCCGTGCTCGCCGGATGCCTGCCGCTGGCCCCGGCGGACATCCGCTTCGCCGACCGGTTCGTCCCGAAGGAGCTGGTCGTGCGCTCAGGCGACGACGTGCTCGAACGCCTCTCCTACCTGCGCGAGATCGCCGGAACCGAGCAGCACGCAGCCCTGATCGCCGCATGTGTGGACCGGCTGCGCCTGTTCGGCCTGTGCAAGCAGGTCAACACCCTGGAGTCCGTCCTGCACGGCCTCCTCCAGGCCACCGCGACCGAGCGGGGAGCTGCCTGATGCAGACCGCTCGATCGACCACGGCGCGCGGATCCTCCGGGCGCGTCCCGGAGGATGGGTCCGCCGGACACCCGAACCTCTCTACGCTGGAGCACCATGAAGAAGGTCGCCATCGTCGGCTGCGGAGGCAGCGGCAAATCCCACGTGGCCCGCGAACTGGGCAGGATCCTCGACGCCCCGGTGACACACCTGGACGCCGCGTTCTACGACGACGAGTGGAACGCGTTGCCCATGGACAAGTTCACCGACGTGCAGCGCGAGCTGGTCGCGCAGCCGCGGTGGGTGATCGACGGCAACTACAACTCGACGCTGCAGGTACGGCTCGAAGCCTGCGACACCGTGGTCCTGATGGACGTGTCGACCGTGGCGGCGCTGTACGGGATCTTCTCCCGGCAGATCCGGCACGGCGCGGGGCACAAGGGCAACGGGGTGCACAACCGCATCCACTGGGGCGTGATCAAGTACGTCGCCACGTACCGGCGCAAGATGCGGCCCCGCGTGATGGCGAAGATCGAGGAGTTCGGCTCCCGCGCCGATGTGGTGCTGCTGGCCAACCGGCGCCAGACGCGCCGCTGGCTACGGAGGGTCGCCGCCGAGCAGTCCTGACCGGCCAGCGCCCCCGGTCAGGGGGTGCGGCATGAACGAGTCCAACCCGTTCCTGGACCCCGTCCGGCAGCCGGAGCTGTACGGACACGCCTCACGGCTGGCCGGGCGGACCAGCGCCCTGATGCGGGCCAAGACCGCCGGACACCCGGTGCCCGAGACCATCGTCAGCCTGGTGCAGACCCATCACGCCCGGCCGGACCGGCTCGGCGCGGTGCTCGACATCGGATGCGGTCGCGGCACGAGCAGCCTCATCCTCGCCGAGCGGCTCCGGCCCGAGCGCGTCGTGGGCCTGGACGCCGCCCCCGCCCTGCTCGCACAGGCGCGCGAGCGCGTCAGGAACCTGCCCGACAGCACGGTGGAGTTCGTCGAAGGCGACTTCCACGACCTTCCTCTGCCCGACAGGTCGAGCGATGTCGTCGTCGCCGCGTTCTGCCTCTACCACTCGCCGCGCCCCCAGGACGTCGTCGGACAGATCGCCAGGGTCCTCGCCCCCGGTGGTGTGGCCGTGCTCGTCACCAAGGGCCTCGACAGCTATCGGGAGATGGACCAGCTGGTCGCCTGCGCCGGTCTCGATCCGCGTGCCGCCCAGCACGAAAGCCTGTACACCGCAGCCCACAGCGACAACCTGGCCGACATCGCCGCCTCCTCGCTCGACGTGATCGCCGTCCTGGACGAGGAGCACGTCTTCACCTTCGACGGCCACGATCACTCGGCGCAGTACCTGGCCACCAACCCCAAGTACGACCTGGCGCCCGGCTTGTACGGCAACCCCGGTGCCCTGGCGGCGACCCTGCACGAGTTCCTTCCCGACGAGCCGCTGACCACCCGGTCCCGGATCACCTTCGTCGTCGCCCAGCCGAACGATGGGCGGATGGCATGACCCTCGCGCCCTTCACCAAGCCCTACACGAAACCGGAGCGTGCGGCGGGGGCGGTGCGCCACTACCAGTGGCTCACCGAGCACGCCAAGCCACTGCGGCAGCCGGCGCTCCTCACCGTCCGAGCGAACAGCCTGACGTTCGAACGGATCGAAGGTCGCTCGGTGCGCCCGGACGACCTCCCGCGCGTCGCGGTACTGCTGGGTCACGCCCACGGTGCTGCCTGGGCCAGCGATCTGCGGTCCGCTTCGCTGCACATCCCGCACCACTTCCGGGACGGGACCAGGTTCGACGACTACCTCGGCCCCCGGAATCGCGCCCTGCGGCGACGCCACGAACAGGGCTACCTGCCGAACAAGGCCGCGTTGCACGCGATGTTCGGCCTGCTGGAAACGACGGCCCAAGGGCCCTGCGCCTTCTACAAGGACAGCAACCCCCGGAACTTCATCGTCACCAGAAGGGACATCATCGCCGTCGACACCGACGACCTGTCCCTGGCCCCGATGGGCTACGACCTCGCCAAGCTCATCGCGACGCTCCACCTGACCTACGGGCCGCTTCCGGACCAAGCCGTCACCAACGCCCTGCTCGCGTACAACGCGGCAGCTCTACGACACGACGCCCGGCTGGGAACGACGGACCGAAACCAGCTCGACAGCTCGCTGGCCCTGCACGCCGTGCTCACCGCCCCGTACATCGGTCGCAACGGCTACCGCTACAGCCTGCCCCTCCGTTTCAGCCACTGAGGAGCCTCATGATCACCACCGAACTCGTCTTCGTCCGGCACGGCCAGGCCCAGTGCAACGCCGACGGCCTCGTCGGAGGCCCGCGCACCTGCACCGGCCTGACCAACCTCGGATATGCCCAGGCCGAACAGGCCGCACGCCGCCTGGCCACCGAGCACCTGAAGAAGCCCTTCGACGTCATCTACACCGGTCCGCGGATCCGTCTCGTCCAGACCGGCGAGATCATCGCCCAGACGCTCCAGATCCCCGTGCACCACGACGACCGACTCGACGGCCCGGTCCACGGCGACGCCGATGGCCGGCCCTGGGACGCGGTGAAGACGGCCGCCGACGGCGGGCCGCACGCCCACCCCGACACACCCTGGGCCAACGGCTCCGACACCTGGAACGGATTCCTGGAGCGCGCCAGCAGGAACCTGAGCCAGCTCATCGCGGAGAACCGGGACAAGCGCGTCGTCTTCGCGGCCCACGGGGAGACGGTGATCACCGCGCACACCCTGCTGCTCGGCATCCCGATCGGCTCGCCCGCCGGATTCACCCACAACCACGCCTCCATCACCCGCTGGCAGCACCACCGCAACCGCCTGGGCCAGAACCGCTGGATGCTCGACCGGCACAACGACACCGAGCACCTCAGTCTCCTCACGCCGGAGCCGACCCCGTGATCGCGACCTCGCGCGACCCCCGAATACAACTGGCGCACCACCTCCTAGGCGCAGTCGACATCGCAGCGGACCCCGCGCTCCCGCCCCGCGTCATACGCCTGGTGGCCGACGGCGGGCGTCAGTTCATCGCGAAGCAGCACGCCGAGCGAGACCGGTACGCCGCAGAACTCCACGCCTACCGGACGTGGGTCACCCATCTGAGCGGCCATGCCCCAGAGTTGGTCGGCCGGGACAATGCCACCCGCACCCTGCTGCTCACCGCGCTCGCAGGCCACCGCGCGGACACCTTCGCTCCGGGCTCACCCGAGGAGGAGGTGGCCCACCACGAGGCCGGGCACGTGCTGGGCAAGCTGCACCGGGCCAAGGCCATGCCCCTGGGCGGTGCCGTCGGCGCTTCGCTCGCCGAGCGGTTCCACGGGTGGATCGGCCGGGCCGTCCACGCCGACCTGCTCGACGCGGCCGAGGAGAACCTGCTGAAGCACCACGCGGTGATCCTGGGCACCAGCCAGATGGACAGCGCGATCTGCCACCTCGACTACCAGCCGCGCAACTGGCTGCTCGGCGACACCTTCGGCATCTTCGACTTCGAGCACATGCGACGCGACGCCCGGGTCCGCGACTTCGCCCGGCTCGAATTCCGACGCTGGCAGGCCGCACCCCACCTGCGCACCGCCTTCTTCGACGGCTACGGACGCTCCCTCAACGACACCGAACGCCGCCTCTTGGAGTCTTTCGGCGCCATCGAGGCGGCCACAGCCCTGGTCAAGGGCCACCAGGAGAACGACACCGCCCTCAGCGCACACGGCAGAACCGTCCTGTCCCGGCTCGCCTGACCAGACCCTTAGACGACACCCCTCTGGAGATCCCCGTGCCACAGCACGAGCAGCCCCTGACCAACGCTTCCCTCCGACGGGCCGTGGTTACCGGCTCCGCCGGATTCATCGGCTCCCACCTCGCCCACGCCCTTGTTCAGGCCGGCACCACCGTGATCGGGGTGGACCGCCGAGACCCGTCCTCCAACCCGACGGCCGCCGCCAACCTCGCCGCGCTGCGGGGCCGTCAGGGATACCACCACGTCACGGCCGACCTCCTCCACTGCGCGATCGAACCGCTCCTGATCGACGCCGACACCGTCTTCCACCTCGCCGGCATCCCCGGGGTACGGCCCTCCTGGGGACCGCAGTTCGGCGACTACCTCGCGTCCAACGTGTTGGCCACCCACCGCGTCCTCGACGCCTCCACCCGGATCGGCGTCCCCCGACTGGTCGTCGCCTCCTCGTCCAGCGTCTACGGACCGACCGACGGCGACGCGAGCCGCGAGACCGACCGCCCCAACCCCGCCTCCCCGTACGCCGTGACCAAGCTGGCCGAGGAGCAGCTCTGCCTCGCCTACGCCGAGCGCCCCGTCGGCCCCGAGGTCGTCGCCCTGCGGTACTTCACTGTCTACGGCCCCCGCCAGCGTGCCGACATGTTCACCCACCGTGCCCTGTACGCCGCCCTGACCGGACAGCCCCTGCGCCTGTACGGAGACGGCCACCAGCGCCGCGACTTCACCTACATCGACGACGTGGTCGCCGCCACGATCGCCGCCGGCACCGTCCCGAACGCGCACGGTGCCATCAACGTCGGCGGCGGCTCGAACGCCTCCCTGCTCGACGTGATCAACATCGCCAACAGTCTCACCGGCCGCGAGATCCAGCTCCACCAGGACCACGTGCGCAACGGGGACGTGATCTTCACGCGTGCCGACCCCGGCCGTGCCGGAGAGGTCCTCGGATGGCAGCCGCGCGTCGACCTCCACAGCGGACTGCGCGCCCATATGCAGGCGCTGGCCGCCCCGGTGCCGGACTACAGCCGTGCCGCATAGGCGACCCCGTCGGATCATGAGAGGAGTGCTCATGGAAACCCCCGAGCGGGCACGGCTGGATGCCTTCTTTCGGAGGATCACCGCGCAGTTCCCCGCCGGGCAGGCGATCACAACTCTGGTCGTCACCCACCTGCTCCCGGAACGCCCCGCGTTCTTGCGCGCCATGGCCGCGGTGTCCACGATCGGCGCCGTCCTCCCCAAGCCTCGGTCGATCCACCAGCTGACCCTCGACACCGTCCGCCGCACCCTGCCGGTCCACGACCTGAGCCGGGAGCGGTTGACCGACGAGACCCACGCCCTGCACTACCTGGAGGACACGGCCAGCGGCCAGGACATCGTCCTGGTCGACATCGGCGGCTACTTCGCGGCCAGCCTCGACACCCTCGTGGAGAAGTTCTCCGGCCGCATCCTCGGCGTCGTCGAGGACACCGAGAACGGGCACCAGCGGTACGCGGCCCTCGGCTCGCTGCCGTGCCCCGTCGTGTCCGTGGCCCGCTCACCGCTCAAGGACTGCGAGGACCACCTCGTCGGCCGGTCCATCGTGTTCTCGACCGACGCCCTCGTCCGCGCCCGCGGGGACATCCTCACGAGTCGCAGCGCCTGCGTCATCGGCTTCGGCAAGATCGGTCGCTCGATCGCCCAGACTCTGCGCGCCCAGGACCTGCGCGTCACCGTGTACGACAACGACGCGGTCAAGCGGGTACAGGCGCACGCCCTTGGTTTCCGCACCAGCGCGTCTACCACCGAGGCCGTCCGCGACGCGGAACTCGTCCTGTGCGCCACCGGCAATCTCGCCCTCCGGCATGAGGATTTCGCAGCCCTGCGCAACGGCGCATACCTCGGATCGGTGACGTCCTCCGAGGACGAGCTCGAACTCGGCAGCCTCGACGACCTCTACGAACGCCACCCCGTCGGACCCCAGTTGACCCGCTACGAGGTCACCGGCCACTACTTCTACGTTCTCGCCGACGGCGGTGCCGTCAACTTCGTGCACGGCGCCGCCGTCGGCACCTACATCCACCTCGTTCAGGCCGAGATACTCGCCGCCACCGGCGCGCTCAGCCACGCGCGATTCCAACCCGGACTGCACGAGATGCCGGCGGCCGACCGCGACGCCATCGCCAAGACCTGGCTCCGCCACTTCGAAAGGTGACCTCGTTGCCCCCCTCCACCGAACACATCCGCGCCGCCACCGAGGCGTACCTCGCCCGCCACTCGGACGAACGCGGCAACCTGACGATGCTCTTCGCAGCCCTCGACGGCACCGACGATCCCACCAGCCGCAAGACCTTCCCCGCCCATGTGACCTGCAGTGCCATCCTCTTCAACGGCGAACGGGAGGTCCTCCACGTCCTGCACAAGGCGACCAGGAAGCTGCTGGCGCCCGGCGGGCACAACGAGCCGTCCGACCAGCAGCTGCGCGACGCCGCCCTGCGCGAACTCCACGAGGAGGCTGGCATCCCGCCCACTGCCGTCGTCCCGCTCGTTGGCTATGAGGACGTTCCCCTCGACATCGACGTGCACGCGATCGACGCGAGCCCGTCCAAGAACGAGCCGGCGCACCACCACGTGGACTTCCGCTGGGCCTTCCACCTCGGCACCGGACACGCGGTGACCCTCCAGGAGGAGGAGGTCGACGGCTACCAGTGGCGGCCGTTCGCGGCCGTCACCTCGTCGACCGTCCGCGCCAAGATCGCCCAGCTCACCTGAAGCCCCGCTCGTACTGACCACCAGGAGGACGCCGTGGCCGCCACCACAGCCAGACCGACCGGCGCCGGACCGCGTCGGTACATCGCCGTCATACCCTGCCGCTGGGGCGCCTCCCGCTTCCCCGGCAAACCACTGGCCCGCCTCGGCGACCGGCCGCTGCTTTGGCACGTCCACCAGCGCTGCCTGGAGGCCAAACGCCTCGACGGAGCCATCGTCGCCACGGACGATGCACGCATAGAAGCGGCGTGCCGCGAACTGGGCATCGACTGCATCCGTACCGGGGAGCACCTCACCGGCACCGACCGCGTCGCGGAGGTCGCCGAGCACCTGCCGGCCGACGGGTACATCAACGTCCAGGGCGACGAGCCGTTCCTCTCGCCGACGGCCATCGACGACATCTCGGAGGCCCTGGAGTACTCCCCGGCGGACACCTTCGCCGTGAATGCCTACACCGAGTTGGACGACGTCGGCGACGTGTTGGACCACAACGTCGTCAAGGTCGTCGTCACGGCGCGCAGTGAGGCACTCATGTTCTCGCGTCAACCCATCCCGTACCCGAGGGGAGACCGGCCGAAGTACCTGCGTCAGCTGGGTCTCTACGGCTTCACAGCCCATGCTCTCCAGCGCTTCCGCCAGCTTCAGCAGGGGCCCTTGGAGCGTGCGGAGGGCGTGGAGATACTGCGCTTCGTCGAACACGGCCATGCCGTGCGGATGATCCCTGTCCGAGACGACGGTGTGGCGGTAGATACCCCAGAGGATCTCGCGCGAGCCGAAAGCATTCTCGGTCGTCGCGGTTGAGTCATTCTCTCGCCCGCAACCGCGCTTACTCGCGGGGCGGTTGAAAAACCCCACTATCAACTACGCAAGCAAGGTGACGGGTTAGCTGTGGAGCGCTGAATATTCGGCGGCGACCTAGCGCAGCGCTCACGGCGGCCCACTCTCCGGAGGAATTTCAAGATCAATATTGGAGCGAAGCAGCTTTTTCGATCTTGAATGGAGATAGTGATCTGCCGCACTCGGGTGACCTTCGCAACATCTCCTTCTCGCGTGATCGCTTAATCCCCCTTGTACGCTTAGGCGCGACAGCGCGTGCGGGTCGCCCGTCGCGCGCATCGACCACGGGCTGCCGCCTGCTAGCGCCTCGCGTACGCGCCTAGGTGTGGGGTTTACAGTGAGCAGAATGGAGAGACTATGCCTTGGCGTAGGGATCCTTCACGTCGCGACCTCGTGAGGGAATGCGAGAAGAAGCTCGCTGATCTCCCTATACCAACCCCTTTCAGCGTTGAGACGCTGGTGGGCAATATGGAAGGGGTTCTAGGGCGTGAGATCCAGTTGGTTCCGCTGGATGACCCCGACGGGGGCCTCGGAACAGCTTGCGGTCTGCGGGTGAAGACCCCCGAAGTGACCATCATTCTTTACCGGCGTCGCTCTAGTCGAAATCGAACGGAACACATCATCCTCCATGAGATCGCGCATGAGTGGATGGATCACGGCACCTCTTTGACGGCTGCCGAGATCGAGCGTTACGTACCTGAACGCATTCGGCAAGAAGTTCTTCGGCGTTACCCGTCGGCCTTGGTTCAGGCGCGCGTTGATTTCGACAGCCACGAAGAGAAGCAGGCGGAGCTTTCGGCCTCACTGATCAAGCGGCTGGCCCGTCGTCAGTCGGCAACCGGGGACGACGTAATCAGCCTGCTGGAGTACTCCCTGGCGCACCCGGTCGCTCCACCGCGACGGCGGCGGTAGTACAGCAATTATCGCAATGGCCACCCAGTAGTCAGTTCGCGCCCTGTAGAGCCCGCATGCGGCGGCAGGTGCGGCATGCACAGATATTGACTGATCCCGTGTTCGACTTCTTCAAATACTTCACTGCGGCAGTCATGACGCTGATATCCATCTGGCGTTTTCCGGCTGTCAGATATGGCGATGCGCACCGCAGGGCACTGTGGGGTGGCTACGCCGGATTCGCGGTCGCTCTGTGCCTGTACACCCCCGCAGCGATGGACGCGGTCGACCGCATTCCTGTTGTCGATCTCAGCGCTCTACTTCGGCACTTCGCCAGCACCGCAGCGATCATGGCGGCGCTGACGTACGTAGCCACCAGCTACGGCAAGACTGCTGAGGCAGTCGTGCCCAGACACGTGGAGTTCTCACGATGGGTCGCCCGAGCCTCCTACAGGGCCGGAGCGGTGGGTGTAATTCTCCTCGCGGTCCTGTTCTTCACCGTGGTGAAACGAGATCAGCAAAGCGAAGACTTCCTCGTTGACCATGCCGGGCAATGGGGCGTCGCTCTCTACATGACCGTGTTCTATTTCTTTCCGCTTGTCACCACTGCCGTGTGTGGCTATCAGTGGACTAGGGCGGCGCGTCGAGCCGAGAGCACGAGTATGCGCATCGGTCTGGGCTTGATGGGTTTCGCGATGTGGATGGGGCTCATCCACACGATAGCCAGAATCTCTATTCTGTGGATCGCCGTAACATTTCCTCTCGGCGAATCGACGGTGAGGTTCCTTGTCGATGCCACTGCAATCTGGATGAACCTTCTCTTCGTTATCGTTGCCGTAGGGGCAAGCATTCCGACAACCCGTGCGGCAGTGGCACGCTGGAAAACGTTCCGCACCCTGTACCGGATCTATCCCATATGGTTCGATCTGGTTGAAGCTTTTCCCGGAACAAGTCTGTACCCGCCTGGACGGCGAGTAACTGAACTCCTACAGTTGCGCGTGCCTATCGACGTCCGTCTGGACCGATGGACGCAAGATATCTCTGACGCCTGCGAGAAGCTGCGTTACTACGTTCCGCGTAATCTCATGTTCGCCGCAGAAGACATGGCCTCCGCGCAACCTGATCCTGAGCCCGTCGCAGAGGCGTACTGGATAAAGGCTGGACTCCTCGCGTCTAACGCCGAATCCGCCGAACCATCCTCGGCTGCCCTTCTGCGAGAAAAACCGTTCGTCGACACTGATAGTGAAGCAGCCTGGTACGAGCGAGTCAGCGCGGCTTATTCACAGATCACCGAAGATCAGGCGCGGGAAGTTCTCGATAACTCCCTGACGCTAGAAACGGATGCTCGGTAGTAGCTCTGGGATGGCACGTAGAGCGGTGACTGGTCGGTGTTCGCGGCGTACGCGACTAGCTACTCATAGATGCGATCTTGAATGGCTTCGTGAGATTCGGCACCACCGAGCCCTAGCCGCCACTGGTACCGTTGGCAGCGCGGACATAAGGTTTTGCTCCGCCCCGTAAGTGCACTTCCTGGCCTGCGATGCGCAGCAGCTTCTGCGAGCGCCGTGTGCGCCGGGTCCACGGCGCTCTCCGGTCTGGACGAGCGTCCGAGATATCAGCGATGGAGTTCCCCGCATGTCCAACCGCCGTACCGGCCTCATTCTTGATTTCGGAGGCGTTCTCACCACCCCCCTGCTGCCCGCCGTGCTGGCGTTTGAGCAGCGCGAAGGGCTCCCCAAAGGTGCCTGCCTCACCGCCCTGTACGCGGACCCGGAGGGCGTCCGGATCACCAGTGATCTGGAGCGCGGTGTCGTGTCCCAGAACGAGTGGAACGAGTTCGCCGGCAGGATGCTGAATGTGCCGGCGGACGGACTGATGGGGAGGATCTTCGGTGACCTCCGTCCTGAGCCGCTGCTGATCAACGCAGCCGCCGCAGCTCGCCGGGCCGGGATCAAGGTCGGCATTCTGAGCAACTCCGTGGGCTTGGCGCCGTGGGATTTGTACGAGGGCTACGAGCTGGAGAAGCTGTACGACGTCGTCGTGATCAGCGAGCACCACATGATGCGCAAGCCCGACGCCGAGCTGTTCGAGATCACGCTCAAGCTCATGGGCCTGCCCGCGGACGAGTGCATCTTCGTCGATGACACCGAGGCGTACGTGCAGGCAGCGGAGCAGCTCGGCCTCGCCGGAGTGCATAATCAGAACCCCGAGCAGACGGTCGCGACCCTGTCCGAGCTTCTGGGTGTCGACCTGACCGCTTAGAGCACCGTCGAGTTTCGCCTGAACGTAGGGACTTCGGCTCCGCCCCCGCAGGGGCGAGCCGAAGTCCCTACGCGTTTCAGGTCTGAGGTCTGTCATGACCTGGTCAGGCTGGGGGGTCGAGGGTCGCCACGAGCCCGAAAGAGCTAGGGGGGAACTGCTGCGCCCGCCTAGACCGGCAGGGTCACTCCTTGTTCGGAACCTCGGACAGCTTGTGTCTTAGTTCTCCTACGAGCCGATTGATGTCGGCCATCGCCTTCATCGACAAGATCTCGCTGCCGCGTGCGGCCAAGCCCAGGACCTGTCCCTGACGGATCGAGCCGATGAAGCGGACAGCCTCCAGGAACTCCTGGACCATGGGACTCAGTTCGGCGTCATCGCCGAACAACCAGTGCGGAACCTGGAAGGCGTCAGCCAGGCCGGCGCGCACTTCATCCGGTGCCGCGGTCGCCGCGCCTTCACGCAACTCCTTGATGTCGTCGGCGGTGATAGCTGCCCCTGGCGCGTGCTGATTCACGAGCCGCGCAATGTCTGCATCGGACATCGCCGTCTCATCGGTGGAGCCGTACTGCAGGAGAAAGTTGATCTTTTCGCCGATGGTGCGCGGTGCGGTCTGTTGATCGTCACTCGGGGGGGTGGGCCGCACGCCGAACGAGCGATCCTGGGCCGCGAGGAGTTTCTCCTCGGTCACCCCGTACGCCGCCGCCAGCGGCCGGATGTAGCTGGCGTTGAGCCTGCGCCGCCCGGACTCGGCATTGGCTACCGGCGCCCGGCTTGCGCCGAGGACCTCTGCGGCTTCTGCCACGCTGAGACCGGCGTCGCACCGCAGGAGCTGCAGGTCGGGAGGCCCCTCGTGAGGGAACAGCTCGTCGAGAGGCTCATCGAGCGCCGTCGCGATCGCAGGCAGCTTCTCGCCCTTGGGAAAGTCCTTGCCCGATTCCCATCGTGCGACGGTGGCGCCGCTGACGCCTACCAGCTCGCCCAGCTCCCTCTGATGCATGTCCCTTCGCCGGCGGGCAGCGCGTACGAGGCTGCCGTCGAACTGACGTGGGGGCACGGGGACTCCTGCTGCGAGGTGGCTATGGGCTTGGTGTCGGGTCAACTGTAAGCCAGGGTTGATGCATTTCTGAAACTGACGTACGTTTCCGTATCGCACCTGTCGATCAGGCCCAACTCTACGGTGCCGACCTCTGGGGGACCCCTGTGCATATTCCATTGCCATGAGCGCTCACGCAACAGGCGTCATACGTGCTTCCGGGCGAGGCCGATCGCTGTGGGCGTCACCTGCGTGGACCCGGCCAGCGCCGGGTGGGCTGACCGCAAATGATCTTCCGGGCAACGGGATGGACTTGCCCGCGGGGTCTGCATATGTTCGTCGTCCCACGCCGGGCAGGGCCCGGAAAGGGGTCGATGACCAGCGGAAAGGAGACGGGACGGATGCTGGCATACGACCCGTGATCTGGCCTGGAAACTGAAACCGGCGCCGGGGAGCTACCAACTCCCAAGCGCCGGGCTGGCACCCCGAGGGCGCCAATTACACATCTCGCGGGCGGCAGGGCTTCTTGCACGAGACCGCCGCTCCGCGCTCCTACGAACAACGGAGTATCGCATGCTCGCCATGCCGAGCGGAACCCCTGCCTGCCCGGACGACGGCCGTCCGCAGCGCCTTGCCGCCCAGCTCGCCGACATGATCCCGGGGGCGGCCACGATCCGGGTCAGCCTCACCGACCCGACGCAAACGTGGCCTCGTCTCCACGCCGTCGCCAAGGACGAGGCCGGGAGGACCCTGGAGCTGGGCCGCCCGACCGCCAGGATCGCGGCACGCTGGATCCTGCGGGTCTGGCCGGAGGTGGACTGGATGCGCCCGCACATCTTCTGCCTTGCCGACGCCACCCTGACCCGCAGCGACCTGGTCGCCGCCGAGCGGGGACGCTGACATGGCCCGGATCCGAACCGTCAAGCCGGAGGCGTTCACCTCCGAGTCGCTCGCCGAAGTGACCGTGGCGGCCGAGCGGACCTTCTTCGGCCTGCTCACCCAGGCCGACGACCATGGTCGCCACCGGGATAACGCCGCGATCATCGCGGGGCTCCTCTGGCCTCTGCGCGCCGAGCACACCTCAGTCCACGTCGAAGACGACCTCCACCAGCTCGCGAATGCCGGACTGATCTGCCGATACAGCGGATGCGACGGCCGCCTCTACCTCCACATCGTGACCTGGTCCGAGCACCAGAAGATCGACAAGCCGAGCCAGTCGCGCCTGCCCTCGTGCCCGCAGCACCAGGCTGCCGACCGGTGCGCACCCTGCAAGGGCTCCTGCACCCGGAGGGCGGAGGGCTCGCCCACGGCTCCCCGAGGACTCGCCGAGACCTCGGGGAGGGCACCCCGAGCCCTCAATCTGCCTGCCTCACCCGCCCCGACGGTTCCGGAACAGGCAGACGGGCCAGCCGTAGACCGACAGGAGGCCGCCGACGGAGACGTCAGCGCACCTGGACGCACTGGAGTTAAAAGTGCAGGTCAGAGGGTTTTCCCCGACGGCTCCTCGACCCTTCCCCGAAGCCTCCCCGAAGGCTCGGCGCCTGGATCTAGGATCTTGGATCCTGGATCTCTTGTCCCTACGGGGCGCACAGCGCCCGCAGCCGGCATCTCCGCCAAGGATCTCGTCGGCGAGTACGTGGCCGGGTGCGACCAGCGCCCCCCGAGCGACGTGATCGGGCACCTCGGACGGATCATCAAGAAGCTCCTGGACGAGGGCATCGCTCCGGTGCACATCCGGGCCGGGCTGGCGAATTTCACCGCCAACCCCAAGCACCCGAGCGTCCTGACCAGCATGGTCAACGAGGCGATGAACGCTCGCCCCGGCGGTTTGGCGCGGCCGGGAATCCGGCCTAACGTGCCCGCCCACCAGGCGTGGACCAACCCGGCCAACGCTTCCGCCGCCTACGCCGAGGAGCTGTGATGCACACCCGTCACCGCGAACCGCAGCTCCTCGGCAACGAAGGCACCCTGGAGCGCATGGCCCGGATCCTGGCCGCCCGCAACATCGACCCGGCCGACGCCGCCGCGCTCCCCGACGACCCCGAGCCGTTCTCCCCGCTCGACGCCCTCCTGGCCGGGATGCCCCCGCGCTACCAGGCGGCCGTCGCCGACCACCCGAGGGTCCTGGACTGGGTCGCGGAGGTCACCGAGGCGGCCGTCGCCCCCAGCCGAGGAGCCCGACGACAGGTCACCACCGGCCCTAGCTTGCTGATGGCCGGGGTCGTCGGCGCGGGCAAGACGCACCAGGCGTACGGCGCGGTCCGAGCGCTGGTGCAGAGCGGGGTCGGCGCGCGCTGGCGGGCGACCACCGCCGCCGACCTCTACGCCAATCTCCGCCCCCGGCCCGGGGTCGACAGCGAGCGGGAGCTGGCGGCCGTCAGCCGGTGCCCGCTGCTGATCATCGACGACCTCGGCGCGGCCAAGGCGAGCGAGTGGGTCGAAGAGATCACGTACCGGCTGATCAACCGACGGTACAACTACGAACTCCCCACGCTGATCACGACCAACCTGGCGATCAAGGACCTGCGTTCCTACCTCGGGGACCGAGTCGCCAGCAGGCTCGCGCAGATGACCACCCGAGTCGAGTTCGAGGCCGTCGACCGCAGACGCCACAGCGCCGCCGCCTGACCCTCCACAGGCCACCCCGCCGGACCGCGCCCTCGCACCGCCGTCCCCCCGGGCACCTACCGCTAGCGCACCTCTCCGCCGACGCCCCTGCGCGCGGAGAGCGATCGGAGCACCCCGCATGACCAGCACGATGAACGGCCCCGCCCAGCACCGTCAGCTCGGCGACCAGTCCTGGCAGGCCGACGCCGTCTGCCAGAGCACCGAGTACAACCCGGTGGACCCCGAAGTCTTCTTCCCCGAACCCGACGAGACCGCCAAGATCGCCACGGCCAAGGCCCTGTGCGGCCAGTGCCCGGTCCGGCGCACCTGCCTGGACGCCGCTCTCGAAGGGGGTGACACCGACGGGATCCGTGGCGGCCTGACGGAAGAGGAGCGCGGGCCGCTGCACGACAAGCTCGCCAGCCGCCTCGACTACAGCCGCGTCAATGCCACCATCGCCGGACGCGACGTGCACCTCACCCATACGGAGCGCCGCGCGGTCGAGTACGCGGCCTACCGCCACGGGGTGAGCGAGCAGCGCCTGGCCTGGCTTCTGAAGGTCACCGAGGAACACGCCAAGAAGCGATACCGAGAGATCCGCCGGGCCGAGCGCAACCGAACCCTGAACCAGCCCACCACGAACACCCCACCCCCCGAGACCAGCGGCGAGCGCCTGATCCGCGACGACTTCGGGACGGCGGCATGAACACCGCAAGCGCGCCGAAGACGGCGCACATATCCGGGTGGGACCGCGCGGCTGTCGTGGCCCTCGGGGGCGCGGGATGCGCGCTGTCGTATGACGCCCTGCAGCAGATGGCCGTCGCCATCCACATCCGAGGCTTCCTTACCTACCTGTTCCCCCTGGTGATCGACGGGTTCATCGCGTACGGCATCCGAGCCCTCCTGGTCCTGCGGGACGCACCGCTCCGCGCCCGGCTCTACGTCTGGGCCCTCTTCGGCTCGGCCACCGCCGCCAGCATCTGGGCGAACGCGCTCCACGCGGTCCGCATCAACCAGGACACGGTCGCCGGCACCGGCCTCCAGCTCGGCGATGCGGTGGTCGCGGTGCTCTCCACCATCGCCCCGCTGGCCTTGGCCGGAGCGGTCCACCTCTACATCCTCATTGCCCGGGGCCCGGTCACGGACGCTGACCGACAGAACCTCGGTGAGCCCGGTCACCTCGGTCAGACCGACCGAGGCGACGCCATCGAGGTCACCCGGACCGACCGGGCCGGTCAGCAGCGGTCAGCGGTCGGTCAGGTCAAGCCCGGTCAGGCGGTCACCGCGCTGACCGACCGGCTGCCGCTGTCCCCGGCCGACGAGGACACCGCCACGCGGTCAGTGACCGGAGACGCGACCCCAGCCGCCAACGGCCAGTCGGTCACCGACCACCACCACCGGAGGCACGGTGCCCCTGACCTGCCGGGACAGGTGGACAAGGGGCGGACGGGCGCTGACCGCCCCGACGGCGCTGCCCCGGTCGGTGATGGCCAGGGCAGCCCGGCGGCGGTCAGTGCCCCGCCGGTCACCTCGCCGCCGGTCACTGACCGGGCCGCTCAGCCGACTGGTGGCCGGCGACCTGACCCGGACACCGAGGAGCTGCTGAAGATCGCCCGGTCGGCGGTCAGGGCCGAGGACAAACTCACCCGCAAGGTGGTCGCCCAGGCGATCCGAGGTCAGCAGATTCCGCTGTCCAGCGACACCCTGACCGCGCTGATGGCCCAGCTGCGCGAGCAGCACCGCCAGCCGGTCACTTCCTCCCGGCGCTGACCGAACCTCCACGGAGTGGGTGACCGAGCCGGTCACCCCGGCCGGTCACCCGCTCCGCATGTCTCCGAGACATCCCGCCACAGCAGAAGCGGAGAGCATCCGATGCGCACTCACCCGGCCACGCCCGCCGAAGTCGACTCCTGGCTGACCGTCCTGCACCAGCACGGACACCTCCACCGCGCCCAGCCCGGCCCCGACACCACCTGGATCGTGCAACGCGAGCAGCACGACCGGCCCTGGACCCTGCACCACCCCGTCCTGGCCATGGACTGGATCGAGGAACTCGTCCGCGAAATCCAGCAGCAGGACCCGGAGACGAGCCGGTGAACACCAACGACCCGGTGGCCACCTCCGATGGACAGCAGCGTGACCCCACCACGGCTCCTGGCGGAGCAAGCTATCGCGTACGACGGTCCTACGGCCCGACGTACGCACTTGCCCCCGCCCAGGAGGGCGGGGGAAGCCCGGCTGGTCCCCGAGCGAGGGCGCTCGGGGACCAGCCGGGCAACCGGCACCAGAGGGCGCCGGTCACCGGGGGAAAAGAAGATGACCCTGCCGAGCCCGAGCAGACGAGCCCCAGCACGCCCGCCTTCCCCGACCGCACCCCACGCCGCCGCAGCCGTAACCCGAGTGAGCGCGCCCGCAAGACGACCACCCGCCTCTCCGACACCGAGAAGACCGAGATCAGCGACGCCGCCACCCAGCGCGGCGTCACCGTCGCCCGCTTCCTCGCCACCGCCGGCCTGAGCGCCGCCCGTGGACACGCCGCCGTGCACAGCAACGACCAGCTCGACGCCGCCATCGACGAACTCGCCGCACTGCGCACCGCGCTGGCCCGGATCGGCAACAACATCAACCAGATCGCCTTCGTCCTCAACAGCGGCGGCCACCCGCGCGCCGGTGAACTCGAACACGCCCTGGGCGTGCTGACCGGACTTCTCGCCCGAGTCGATGACGCGGCGAACGACCTGGTGACCAGGCGGCTCTGATGGTTCCCGACATCGGGCGCGGCTCCCGCACCCACGGCCTCCTCGTCTACCTGTATGGCCCCGGACGGCGCGAGGAGCACACTGACGCGCACCTCGTCGGCTCCTGGGACGGCTTCGCCCCCGACCCCGGCCGCGACACCGGCCTCGACCCCGACCCGAAGGTCACCCTCGCCCGGCTCACCGCCGCCCTGGACCTGCGGGTCAAGCAGGCCGGCGACCGCGCGCCCGCCAAGCACGTCTGGCACTGCTCGGTCCGCACCGCCCCGGGGGACCGGCGGCTGGACGACGAGGAGTGGAACTCCGTCGCCCAGCGCATCGTTCACACCACCGGCATCGCACCGGACGGAGATCCCGACGGCTGCCGGTGGATCGCCGTCCGCCACGCGGAGGACCACATCCACATCGTCGCCACCCTCGTACGCGGCGACCTGCGCAACCCGCGCCTGAACTACGACTTCAACAAGGCCCAGGCCGAATGCCGCCGCATCGAGAAGGAGATGGGCCTGCGGCGCCTGAACGCCGGCGACGGAACCGCAGCGAAGAATCCCAGCAGCGCTGAGAAGTTCAAGGCCGAGCGCACCGGCCGACCGGAGACCTCGCGCGAGACGCTCCGTGAGGCCGTTCGTCGAGCCGTGGCGGGAGCGGATTCGGAGGAGGAGTTCTTCACGCGCCTTCGAGAGGCGGGGGTGCGGGTGAAGCTGCGGCACGCTCCCTCCGGTGACGCGCTCGGCTACAACGTGGCCCTGCCCGGCGACCGCAACCGCGACGGAGACCCGGTCTGGTACCCCGGCTCCAAACTGGCCCCCGACCTCTCCCTCCCGAAGATTCGCCTACGCCTCACCGACGGGGCCGCCGAGCCGAGCGCGCCCGCGGTCGGCGCTGACCGGACGAACTGGTCACCGCCCGCCCGTCAACGACGCAACGCCACCGTCATCGCCGAGCGCTCGGCCACACTCCTGGAACGCGACGAGGACGGCGACGCCGCCGCACAGCTCGTCGGCGTCGGAGAACTTCTCGACGCGGTGGCCCAGACCTCACCGGCCACCACCCGCGCCGAGCTGGCCGCCGCAGCTCGCGCCTTCGAGCGGGCGACCCGCAGTCATGTCCGCGCCGAACGCGCCGACACCCGGGCTCTCCGCTCAGCCGCCCGGGGCATCGTCCAGGCCGGCGGGGCGCTCGGCCGAGGCGAGGACGGCGGCACCACCGCGATGCTCGTCTCCACCCTCGTCCTGGTCACCCTCGCCGCCGCCCGCTGGCACTCCGCGCGCGGACATGCTCAGCAGGCCCACGCCTCCCGACAAGCCGCCGCGCACCTGCGTACCGCCTACCGGCAGGCCGCTGCCACCCCGATGCGAGTGCTGCAGGACCAAGGTCGGGCCCTTCCAGAAGCCCAACGCCGCACGCACGAAGCCACCCTTCGCGCCGTCCTGCCGGAGAAGGTCGTACGGGCACAGGGCACGGACGCGAGGACCGACGCCTTGATCGCCACCCTCACCCAGGCCGAGTGGGCAGGCCACGACGCCGAAGCCCTCCTGCGCCAGGCCATCGACATGCGCGAACTCGACAGCGCCGACGACGTGAACGACGTCCTGGTCTGGCGCCTGCGGCGCATCGCCCAGCTCCCGGCACACCCAGGCGAAGGTGCCCCTCGTCCGCAGGCCGCCACTCGCCAGGCCACCACGCTGAGCAGCCGCACCAGCGAACGGAACGCGACGGCAGCCGCACCGCTCGGGACTGTTCAGGACCCCAACCGCCGCTCGCCGGGTCGCTGACCAGGTCGAACCGGTAGTCGACCACCGACCACGCGGACGCCGCGAAATGTATGGACAGCCGGTCTACCGGCTGTTACGGATGAAGACAGGACTGACAACCGGGAGATGACGCTCGTGCTCAGAACCACCACCCGAACCACGGAGCCGGCACCCGCGCTGCCCGTCCTCCCCACTGGTACCAACCCCCTGCTGCAGCTCCAGGCCGAGACCCGGCCCGCCGACGGACCCGGGGCGATTCGCTGCGTCGGCCACTCACGCGAACTCGCTCTCGGCGGCATCCCCGCGATGTGCTCCGCCTGCCGTGCCCGACGCGACTGGCTGCTCATCAACCACGGGCGCAACGTCTGGGTCCGCTGCCGATGCGGCAACCAGTGGCTCGAGCCCGAGATCAGCCGCGCCGACTTCGACGCCTTGGTCGGCGGCCCGCACGGGACGACCTACCCGAGTGTCGAGGCGGGCTTGGCCGCGCTCGGGTTCGACGGCGTATTCGCCGGTATCTACCTGGAGTAGGCGAGCACCGGAAGGAATAAGCGGCGGCTGGGGGCACCAGCCTCCTGGTTCGCCGCTTCTGATCTTCAGCTGCTGGCGGGCGCCGGGTCGGCAGCCTGAGCCTCTGCGAAGGTGCCGTAGTCGGTCGATCGGTCTAGCAGGCTGAAGTCCATGTCACCGGCGGTGAACCGGCTGGTGTAGTAGTGCCCGGTCGCAGTCTTGGGCCGGAGACCGGTTACCGCTATTCGACAGGCCCCTTCGTGCCGCGGGCTTCGATGCTGGTGCCCCACGCGGGGTGTGTTGTCGTACAGGAATCCGATCTCGGCAGTTCCCGAGTTCTCAGGGGCGCCGATGGTGGCGTTGCTCGACCGCGAGGTGCTTTCCTTCGTGCGGAGCGTGGCGTGCAGGCTCCAGAAGGTTTGCTCGATCGTCATGTACGTAATGATCGGACCCCGGTTCCCTCCCTCCGGGATGTGGCTCTCCGAGCTCGGGACAAGCACTACCCGCCAGGTACCCGTGACCCAGGCACGGCCGGTGAAGCGGTGGATGACGGGCCAGCGCCAGGCCCACTTGTCGAACACGACAGTGCCGTAGCCCACGAGGGCCGGGATGTACGCGAAGAGGTACCGGAACTCGGACGGGTACAGGCCCAGGACGACCAGGACGACCGTGTAGAGGGTGGCGGCGATGGTGGCGCCGGCGCGGATGGTGGTCGCGGTGTTCATCGTCAGCTCTCGTAGTTGAGGTAGTGCCACGCGCGCTCGATCAGCTCGCGCGCGTCCTTCTCCGTCCACTTCTGGCCCTCGCCGAACACCTTCTTAATCCCGTTCGGCTCCACCATGCGCAAATAGCTGAACCAGGCCCCCGTGAGTTGCTGATAGACCTCCCGCAGGCTCTCGCGGACCACAGCGTCCAGGCTGCCATCGAGGAGCAAGACGTTGTCCGGGACGTTGTAGATCAGGCACTCGGAGAAGTAAGACGGAAGGGCCTTGATCACGCCCTCGGCAGCGAGGTCGTTCTCGACGTTCTTCAGCACCCGCACCACGAACTTGTACCGGTACTTGGTGTTGGTGTTCTTCGTGCGGCCGTTGACCAGCTGGAGCTCGGGCCAGTTGATGACACGCTTGCCATTGCGCCCGTAGACGACGCTGCCCACATACTCCCCGCCGGGAGCCGTGGTGTCGTAGGCCACCCACTTGAAGCATGGCACCACGTCGATGCTGGGACGGCTGCCCACAACCTCCGGAACGTACACGGCGAGGTTGTGGTCCGTGTCCACCCAACCGAAGTGGTTGGTGAGCGCGTCCTCGGCCTCCTGGCGGAGCCTCTGCCGGGTCCACGGCCCCGCGTACCTGGCTGGCTGTCCAAACCACCAAGCCGCCAGCCCCTCCGTATGGATGGGGTCATTGAGCTTCACCATGATGTCGACGTCGCTGTCACCGCGGACGTTGGTGTTGTTGGGGTACGAGCCCTTCGACGCGACCGTGATGTCGAGTCCCTGGAACGGTTCGTGCCGGAGCACTGCCTGTTTCACCATGCGCTCGGCGCGCTCCAGCCGGAGCTGTTCGGAAGCACCCGGGGGGTTCTTCCATTTGTTGATCAAAGCGATCCGCTGTTCATACGTCAACTGCCTTGCCACGAACGCCTCCAGGCTCCGGCGCGCCTGCGCCTTGCAATAGCGTACGAGCGGGCACTGACAGCGACGCTGGACGACCGACGCCGACGGCGTCAGATGGCTCACCGACCGGACGACCGGCTCTGTTGCCGGGTAGCGACAGAGCCAGACGCCCCCGAGAACCGACGTGCCACCGTTCAGCACGCCACGAGCCCCGGGGAGTCAGCCCACCACTTCCCCGGGGCCCGGCTCTTTGAAGTCACCCCTCTCATCGCCCCGACGCTCGCAGTGTCAGGAGACCGCGGCCAGGGGGGGGAACACGGTCGGAGATCTCCGGTAGATCTGAGGTATGAACCTCAAAGACCTCAGCTCGCTGATGGAGCGCCGTCAGGACGGCGGCCTCAGCTTCGAACGCTTCCGATCCGACCCGGCATTGACCGCACTGCGGTGGCCGGACGCCGTGCTGAGGGACTTCCTGTTCGACCATGGCGACAACGGCACCTTCGCGGACGACTACGGAAACCTCGATCTGACCGCGATCACCTGGACGCTGGAGACGATCCCGTCCGCGGACTTCCACACCATGCCGACCGGTGAGAGCGAAGTCGGACTGATCGAACACTTCGCCAAGAACCCGGTGCATTGGGTCGCAGTGCGAGCCCCGGAAGTCGGCAGGCACTGGGAAAATCACGGGACGTGGTTGCGCCCGCCGCTCCTCATCGACCGGGGCCTCTTGGCCCCGGTGAGCAGCGGATTGCAGGTACTGGAGGGCCGAACTCGCGTCGGCGTCCTGCGTGGCCGCCTCCGCGAGCAGCTGCACGTCGCCGCCGAGCACCAGGCGTGGGTGGGGCGGTCGTGAGGGCTCACCGCGCCCGCTGCGAACACCAAGTGCTTTTCGAAGAACTGCGGATGAATGAGAACGCGCCTGTGCCCGGCCCGCGCCGGGACCTGGCGATGCACAAGGACCGGTGGCCCTCGGGCTGGGAGCATGTCTCGCCCTGCCAGGTTTCCCGCTGACCATGCTGATCGGGACCAGGAGCCAGCCCCGTCGCCAGAACGGCTTGGGGTGGCCTGCAGCTCTCGATCAGACTTCGGCCAGTCGGTTAGAGAGGTCGAGGGCGTCGGTCGTGAAAGAGAGGGCGGCGCACAGGCCGGTCACCTCGTACAGGGTCGGCCGAACTAGGCGCGGCCAGTCGTCCGGGGCGCCGGGCCAGGAACCGAGGAGCACCTCGGCCGTGGTCAGCCCCAGGTACGTCGTGACGTCCCAGCCGCTGCGCGAGGCGGGCTCCCAGCGCAGTCGGATGCGCCCGAGGGGAAGTTGGGGGGTCTCGGCAGCGAGCCAGGTGATGTCGAGGGGGCCGTCGGGGCGGGCGGAGATGCGCTGGAGAAGCGCGCTGTGCACGCCGTACGGCATGGGGCGCGCGGCGACATCGTGCAGCGCGGGGCGCGAGAGGGACGTGATGGAAGCCTCCGTGGTGGTAGGGACGATCAAGCCCAGGTGAGGGCGTCGCGCGCCCCCACCGGGAGGTAGTCCTCCTGGCCGTCGTCGGCGATGTACGCCCTGCCGTCGCGGACGACGACTTCGGCTCCGACGAAGTGGGCGAAGGGGAAGTCGGGGTTGATGGCGAGACGGACAGGCAGGTTGGGGTTGAGTTCCTGGAGCTGGCGGAGCAGGTGGCCGACGGTCAGATACTGAGGCAAGAGAAACTCCAAGGGCAGTGGGGGGACGGGGCCGGAACTAGCGCGGTGCACGGGACGGGCCGCCGTCGGCCCGCCCGCGGTCCGGTGGTCAGCGCGAGGAGTGGGTGACGAGGGCGGCGAGGAATCCGGCGACGGCCTCGGAAGGGGTATGGACACCGAACTCCTGGACCCACACCTCGCCGTCGGCGGGCAGTACCTGGACGCGCCATACGATCTCGCGCGCCCAGGCGGAGGGGTCTTCGGGAAGCCAGCCGACGTAGACGCCGCCGTCCGGGCTGGTCATGTGGATGTTGGCCTCCGGGGTCTCGGTGATCGCCCAGCCGAGACCGTCCAGGAGGTCGAGCACTGGAGCGGCGCAGTGGTCGGAAGAGAGCCAGTGGAGGTCTTCCACGGCGGGGTGGACGACGGCGGGCAGGAGGGTGGCAGAGGCGTTCACGGTTGGACGATCCCTTCGTTGACCTGCGGCTTTCCCAACACCCGTACGTTGGCATGCGGCATGCCGAAGTGCGTAGTCGTTTCTCCGCAGATGCCGTCTGCCGTGGGCGAACTGGAGGCCACCAGCAAGCGTTGGCGGGACGGAAATGGATCGGCGTCCGCAGTTGTCCTACCTGGGTTGCGGCGACGGACCACACGACGGTGAAGGGGGAGCAGGGGATGGCCGAGGCGAGCAGACACTGGGACGGCGCCGGGCTGGAACGCAAGATCCGCGCCGCCGGACGGCCCTGGACCGTGGGCGACATCGCGATGGTTGCCGACGGCCAGTGGGAAGTCGGCGCACAGCCCGACCACTGGCCGGACGAGGAGATGGTGGAGCATCGGGTCGCCGAAGGCCGGCGAATGGAGCTGACGATGGAGGAGCTGGCCCGCGCGGTGGGCCCCCGGGACGAAGAGGACCACCACGACGAAAATCGGAGCTAAGCGTTCAACGTCGGGGCCCCGCTGTGGGCGCCGACGGCCCGACGACGGCCGCCGGAGAGGATGGATCGGGCGTGGCCCCCGGGGCGTGCGGCGTCTGCGCGGAGCGGGCGACAGCGGCCTGTGCCAGCCGAACCGCCGGTGCCTCAACCTCGGGCGCGGCGGCCTCCCGAGCCTCCACCACACGTCGGATCGCCTGGAGGTACGCACGGCTTTCCGCGTGGGCGACGCGGAGGCTGACCGCCGTTTCGGTGATCCGGTCGAGTTCGTAGAAGTCAGGCACGTACCCATGCCGGGACAGGGCGTGAAGACGGTCCTGGTGAACGGTTACCGCGTTGTCTGTGATGGCCAGGGCCGCGCGGGTGTGCATGGCGCAGCGCAGGAGCGGGTCCTCGCTGGGGCGGCGGACCCCTACGACCTCAAGAGCTTCGATGGGCTGGCCCCAGGCGTTCTCGATCATGGCCGTGGCCTGGTCGAGCATGTTGGAACTCCTGTTGGGCGGGGACGGTCGCGAGTGGAGTGCGGCTTTGGGCAGGAGTCAGCGTCCGCGCCGGGGCGTCGGCGAGCTGGCCGGCAGCCGGGCAGAGGTCGCAGGCACGGGGTGTCCCGTCCGTTTCTGCGCCGCCCCCGTGGAGCGGCTCTGCGCGGCCATCACCCGGAGGTCGGCTGCTGTGCGTGGTGCCCGCGCGGCACGGTGTACGGCCTGGGTGACCGCGGTGCGGCGTACGTCCAGCGGAGTCGGAGCGCGCGAGACCTGAGCCTCCGGGATCGACGTGACCGAAGCGACAGGGGTCATCGTGACCAGGTGCTGCATACGCCGGTCGACTTGGTGGCGTTCGCGGACCACGGGGGTCGACTTCGCCATCACAGCGGCGGTTGCGGCGATCAAGTGGGACGGGGCGCGGGCCGTGAACGTCGCTTCGGTACGAGTGCCCCAGCCCGGCGGGCCAGCCCACAGCTCAACGGTCGTGCGGTCGGAGCCGTAGCCGCGCCGATCGATAAGGATGCCCGCTTGGTCGTCAGGAGCGATGATCTCGACGGTGCCGAGTTCAGCAGCTCCGTCAAGGTTCCAGCCGGCATCGGTCAGCGGCCCGACGGTGTCCCTCCAAGGGACGGTTGGCCCTGTCAAGAAGCGGCCGAGGGTATCGGAAGCGATGGCTTCGTCGTAGTCCTGGACCAGTGCGGCGGTGAGGCCGGCGACCATCTCGGCCGGGGTGACGTGGTTGAACGTCGCCGTCCAGCGAGGTGCCGAGAAGGCGTCCTCGGCTGCGCTGATCTTCCACAGTTCGAAGTCGTCGCCGAACCAGCCGATCCGAATCCGTTGGTCGGGAGAGGTTACGAGGAGCTGGCAGGGGCCCTCATCGAGGTACTGATGGGGCCAGTGGGTGACGGGCGCGAAGCCAGCCTCGCCGGTCCCGTTGGAACCAGC
Organism: Streptomyces sp. SID9727; assembly: GCF_010550605.1. GTDB lineage: Bacteria > Actinomycetota > Actinomycetes > Streptomycetales > Streptomycetaceae > Streptomyces. Next base: position 121,553 of record NZ_JAAGNI010000136.1, on the reverse strand, counting down.
CAGATACATGGGCCTGACCAGTACCTCTTGGTACCGGGTCGGGTCATCAGGGGCGTACATGGTCGAGTCTCCGGAAGCGAAGGAGGAGAACGGATCCGCGTATGCAGCGGCGGGAGCCGCCGGAGCGCACGCGGATGCCGTAGTGGCGGCGAGTGGCCTCTAGTTCTCACCCCCGTCACCGGCCCCGGCCCGGCGCCGACTGAGCGGTCACGGCCGCCGGCACCCGCGGTTCCGGCTGAGGCGCGTGGCTGAACATGACGTTCGACGCGGCGGCGCTCCGTCGTAGAGCCGCCGCGATCCGGGCGCTGTCGGCTCCCGCCCCCAGCGGAATGCCGACGTGGGTGCGCGTGGCTGCTGCTGTCGGACGAGGTGCCGCTGTTCCACCTCGCAGCGCGAAGGGCTGGCTCCAGTGCTCGACACGCGCAGACGGCCCCCAACGCCTGGCCGGCATCGGTGAGCACGTAAGGGTCTCCGTGCCGGGAGCCCGTCCGCGTGACCAGGCCATCGGCCTGAAGCCGGACAAGTCGCTGGCGTGCGAGGCCGTAGTCCAGACCGGCCGCCTCGGCGATGTGAACGAACCGCATCTGGCCGTCAGCCGAGTCGAGGGCCTGAATCACGGCAGTTGAGTGCCGATGATGCAGGCGGCGCAGCGCGTCCTCGACACGCTCGGCTTCGGCCTTCGGCTCCTGTGTCACGTGGGTACGGGACCAGTCCGACACCGTGCGGAGCACGGGGGCCAGTGACGTGCCGAGTCCGCTGAGCCGGTACGGCGCCGCCCGTCGGTCGTAGCCACGGACCACCAGTCCGTCGGCGTGCATCGTGGCCAGCCGTTTGCCGACGAACTGCTCGCTGACGAAGGGGAGCCGGGCAGCAACATCGCGGACGCGCATGGGGCCGTTCACCTGGGCCAGGGTCATCGCGGTCCAGGCGGTCCACTTGGGTCCGATCCGGGTGAGAGCCTCCTCGACGCGCTGGGCGTCGATGGAAGCGAAGGAGAAGGTGGGAGGCAGGCCGGGGGTAGGCATGGTGGTCCTTTTCGGGATGAGGTCAGCGTGAGCGGGGGGCCGCGAGGGAGGTCCTGGCGGCGGGCGCGGCGACCGAGTCGGCGAGCGTGCCTGACGTGGTCTGCGTGGTGGTGCGGCCAAGGGCGGCGGACACCCGTGAGGTCGTCGCGCGACCAGCACGCAAGGCGGCTTCCCCTTGCGAAGTGAGCGAGAGGAGCTGGCCGGGCCGGTACACGTTCTCGGTGGCGTCCTGATGCAGTAGCCCGTCGGCGACCAGCCGCTGCACGGTCTGTGGGAAGACCGCCGGGTCCCGCCGATGGGCCTTCTCCCGCGAGATGAAAGGGTCCTCGCCAATCGCGTTGCGACGAAAGCGAACGCCCCCGGTCGCAACGGCTTCAAGGGCTACCAGCCCGCGCTCCCCGGCGACGGCCCAGTCGTCGTTCCGGTCGGGCCTCGTCTTCTGGCCCTGCCCGTGGCCCTTGTTGGTCGCGCGTTGTGCAGCCTCGGGCGAGGAAGGAAGCCGGCGGTAGGCGGACAGGGACTCGACGAGCTGGCTGTACGCCCGGTCTTGCTGCGCCAGAACGTCTCCGAGTTCGGGGAGTGCGGTCCGCAGCAGCGCGTACGACACCTGGGCGCGGCCGACTTCACCGCGACCAGCACCTTCGAGCAGCCGCTGCGACCGCCGGACCGCGACGAGCACGCTCTCGTGTCGCTCGTCCAACGCCGCCGCGGCTTCGATGACACGCGTAGCGGCCTGGTGCAGCGGTTCCCCCGGGCCAGGCGCGAGAGCGGGCACGCTGACGTCCCCGACACCGAGCACTTCGACGACGAGATAAGGCCCAGGGTGTGTGTCTGCGTCGTACGGGTTCACTCCGTCGCCTCCATCCGGTCGAGCAGGGAGCGGACCAAAGCGGGCAGGCTCCCGGGGTCGTCGCCGAGCCGCGGGCGGTCGCTCGCTTCGCGGAGGAGATCAGCGTCATCGAGCAGGCCGCTGGAGATCTCCATGCAGGCGTCGGTGATCCGGGCGGCGGCGAGCAGCGACAAGGAGAGAACCTCGACGTAGTCGGCCGGCGCGAGGCCGGCGGCCTCGGCTGCATTCCGAACCGCCTCCAACTCAAGCGCACTGAAAGCGAAGTCGAACTCGTCGTTCCGCTCGGTTCCGCCGGTCGGGGCGACGATCGGTGCGCAGGGCTCCGTGGGGATGCCCACGTGGTTACAGATCTCGTCGACCGAGGAGGTCAGTTCGGCGAACGACTCGGTGAGCCACCCCAGCGCGGAGGCGTATGAGGCCAGAGCGAACAGGCCCGCCGAACCAGCGGGGCGTGGCTCGGCGGCCAGGAAGCCCTCGAACCGGTCGTTCAGCCCGGTGATCACACGGGGCCCAGCGGCCAGCGGCCCCAAGACGGGATGCAGGTAGGAGCGGGCGGCAGCCGTCGGGTACTCGGCGGCAGGGATGCCGCCGACGTTCTGAGCGGCCTCGGTGAGGAGATCCGCCAACTCTGAACGGATGAGCGCAGTTCGGTCGTTGGTCATCGCTGGGCGGCCTTTCGAGGGGCAGTGGCCGAGGGCGGCGCTGTTGACGGGGTAGTCGCGCGGCCTGCTGTCGGCCGTTCGGCGGTGAGCGTCGAGCGGGACCGGGCGGCCTGCACGCGGGCCTCCGTGGCGGAGGCCGGGCCGACCTCTTGCTGGGGGCCGGTCCGCAGGTGGGCCGTGCGGTAGACCGCGTAGTCCTTCCGGCTGCCAGCGGCTACGAGGTAGATCTCGCGCTTGTGAGTCGAGGTCGGTGGGGCCTGACGGAACTGGATGACCAGCCGGTAGGCGACCTCCGGGTCGACGTACACCTTGTGGAAGCCGGCGAGTCGGCCCTTCAAGGGCAAGCAGTCGTCGCTTCCGTGGACCAGGTTCTGCAGCTCCAGCAAGGCCAAATCACGAATTCCAGCGGGGAGTTCGCGCAGGTCGGTGATGGCGTCAGGGTGCGCGGCGAAGGCGAAGCGGGCGCGGCTCACAGCAGCCTCCCCTGGGCCGCGCGCTGAACCGGCACCGCCGCGGTCGCGCGGGGCGCGTCGAGACCGGTCTGCGGTGTCGGAGAGGTACCGGCGGACCGGGAGAGGGCGATACGGGCGATGCGGGCCCGGACGACAGCACCGTTGTGGTCGCTGTACTCCGGAGGCTCGGGCAGCGGTTCGCTGCGCTCGTCCAGCCAGGTCTGGGCGACGCCGACGTCGGGGAAGGCGCCCTCGCGCATCGTGTACGTGCCGGCATCGTGGTTCCACTCCTCGAAGAAGAGGCGAACCGGTGCCTGGGTGGCCTGGGCGTCGTTGACGAGTGTCCACGCCTCGCTGGGACGGTCGTCGGAGGTGTAGGTGTCGAGGACCTCGTAACGGGTGCCCGACTTCTGGATCTGCTGTTCCACCTGGACGGTGAGGTCGTCGGCGGGCTCGATGTAGTCGCCACCGCGCAGGGCGATCCGGTCGAGCGGGCAGCCGCGTTCTGCCAGCCAGTTCTGGGCGAAGGACGCCGTGGCGTGGTGACTCGTCTCGAAGGTGAACGTGGACTGCCGCAGATCCCGAGCGACAGCGATCGCAACGAGCTGTGGCTCGCCGGGTATCCCCCAGGTGACCGATCGGTCGTGGGCGAGGACGAAGCTGTGTGAACCGTTGGGCTTGGTGTGGTGCTGGGACAGCACCGTCAAGTCGCCAGACCAGAGGGCCTCCATCGCCTCTTCGGAGTCGTCGTCGACCGGCGCGAGATCGTCGAGGTCGAAGTCGAGGACGTTGTTCACGCCGCCACGCCCGACTGCTCGGGCGCCGGGGTGGCCAGCACACGGTGGTTGGGTCGCGTTGCGCTGGTCGTGCAGGCCGCGAAGGGTCCGTCGGGCGCACGCAGGTGCGCCAGAGTCTGGTCCAGGTGGTCGCGGTGCCAGGTCGACGGGCCGGACAGGCCGGCCTCCGTGTCGGTGAACTGCTGCCAGGCGAGCCAGAGCGCGTGCAGCCGCGCGACGGCCTCGGGGTGTTCATACCAGTGCGCGCACCAGGGACGGCTCGTGCTGATCTCCCGGCCGTACACCGGCAGAAAGAGGTAGTTCACCCAGTCGCTGAGGGCGGCGAGTTCGACGGCGTACGCCTCGCCGCCCAGAGCGAGGATGAACACCGAGGCGGGGCCGTCGGCCTGCTCGCTGTCGGCCGCCTCGATCTCCGGAACACCGTTCATTGGCTGGCTGCCGGTGAATTCGGGTTCGGAGCCGAGGCGGTCGAGGATGACGCCGTGCTGCCTGACCTCGGCCATGGTCTTGGCGAGGGTGCTGGCGAGGTCGTCGAGGTCTGCGTCCGGGACGCGGTACGGCTCGGGGCCGGGGGCGGTCGGGCTGGTGTCGGCCATGAGGGTGTGCTCCATCTGTGAGACGGCGACATGCCCGAGAGGATCCGGAGAATCTGCGGTTTGGTCCGGCCGGAAGAGCGCGGTAGTGGAGCGCTATCGGCTGGCGCAGCGGTGACAGCGGGGGGAGGGCGGTGCCAGCAACTGCAAGGCAAGCGCGGCCTGTTGCGGGACGACGCCGTTGCCGAGTGCGGTGAGCTGCGCGGGACGGCCGAGCCCCGGAGTCGCGGTGACCCAGCCGGCGTCGAGGCCCTGCATCCACTCCACGAAGTCCGAGCGGAGCCGTCCGGCCGCGTCCGTGGGAGCCGGAGCAGGACGGGTGAGCCTCTCCCATCGGGTGATGGCGGATCCGTACGCTCCCCATCGCTGGTCCGCGCCCCTGCCTCCGGCGTCTCCTCCGCCCAGAGGGGCAGGACCACCGCCGACAAAGGAGGTCGCCATCCCTTCCCGGGGCGGCGGCCCGGGGCGCCCGTGTCGCTGGCCCTCGGCGTGGGCACCAGAGACGCCGCCGCGCTGGGCAGGGTCATGTCGCCATTGCTGTGCGGCTGGTTCGGCGAGCCCTTCATCCCGTCCGACGCCTTCGGGGTCGGCAGCAGCAGCCACTCGACCTCGTCGGCCAGGTTCGGACCGTGCCCGCCGCTCTTCCGCTTCGACGGATGCTGCGAGCCGCCGTTCTTCCCGATGTTGCTGGTCGGCGTCTTCAGCAGGGTGCCCGGCGGGCCATGCGGCGAGGAAGGTCCGCTCGCGGCGGTGCGGGGCCCCGACGTCGGAGGCGCGAAGCACGAGCCACTTCGCGTCGTACCCGAGGTCGGCCAGGGATCCGAGTACGGCACCGAGTGCCCGCAGAGGAGGCTGACCTGCGGTGTCTCCCAGACACCACGGACAGAGTTCCACGTCGCCAGGGGAACCGGCGGGGGAGGTGAGGAGGCCGCGCACATTCTCGATCACAACCAGGCAGGGTCGGAGGGCCTCGACCGCACGGGCGACATGCAGCCAGAGCCCGGAGCGGGTCTGGGCGTTGAGTCCGGCCCGGCGGCCGGCGACGGAGACGTCTTTGACAGGGGAAACCGGCCGTCAGGACGCACACCCGACGGGCGGTGGACCAGTCGACGGCGGTGATATCGCCCAGGTTGGGGACGCCGGGCCAGTGGCGGGCCAGGATGCGTGAGGCGTTCGGGTCGACCTCGGCGTGCCAGGCCAGGGTGCCGCCGAGAGCGGCCTGCACGCCCAGGTCGAGGCCGCCGTACCCCGAGCAGAGAGACCCGATCAACGGAGAGCGCAACGGGGCGGCGGGGCTCGGGTCCAAGGCGCGTAGGTACGGCGCGGCTGTGGAGACGGGGTAGGTCAAGGCGAGTTCCAGGGGCAGAAGTGGGCTGGTGGGAGGGCGTCTCACGGGTGGCCGCGCGAGGGTGGTCGGCGTGCTGAAAGCGTGGGGAGGCGGCTGGCCGGGGCTGAGGGTGACGCGGCTGGGCGGGGTGTGCTGCGGGCGCGGGCGGCCTTGACTCGGTCGGGCGGCGGATCGCCCGCCGGCGCAGCGGGTGCCGTGGCCTTCGGAACCGGACCGCCGTTCGCGGTAACCCAGCGGGTGCGGACCTCGTCGAGAGGATCGAGCGCATGCAGGGCGTGGTTGATCAGCCGACCGGGCCCCAGAACCTCGTCCTGGGCCAGGGTCCGGATAGCTCGCGCCGAGGCGGCGGCGGTGCGGGTCACGGAGGAGCGCATCACCCGCTGCCCGAACCAGTCAGCGCTGCCGGGGACCATGCCTTCGCACACCGAAGCCAGCTGCTCGCTCGACACAGTGCCGTCGGCCAGCAGACCGCGTCGCTGGGCCTCCCAGAGCAGGGTGATCCGGTCGATGGGTTCACCCCGGTGGTGCAGCGCGCCCAGGCACCGGTAGAGCTGCCCGTGGGCCGGGTCGGCGAAGTCTCCCGGTCGCAGCCAGGCCACCACCTCGCCCATGGCCCCCGGCTGTTCGGCGAGTACGGCCAGGAGGAACCGCTCGTCTTCGGCGACCTGGCCGCTCTGTGCGGGAGGCAGGGTGTCCGTGGCGGCGGAGGGCCCAGCGGTGGGTGGGACCGGTCGAGGGTCGGTTCCCCAGCGACGCGCAAGATCGGTGAGTACGCCGGCCAAGGCGTCCGCCGTACGCAACGCTCCCTCGACCTCGCCCTGGACGGCATCGGCCCGAGCCGCCTGGTGAAGACGGATCGCATGCTGGGCGACGGTCCGGTGAATCGCCCCCTCCAGCACCATGCGGCCGTACACCGGGGCGTGCTCGGTTCGGGGACACGCCTGGATCAGGGTGTGGGCGTACGCCGCGGTCAGCCCGCGCACGTGCTGTCCGGCCTCCCCGACCGCGTCGGTCACCCACGACAGCGGCAACGGACCGTCGGCCGAGAGCGCGGGGTGTCCGTCGTCGCGCAGCTTGCGGAGAGCGTCGAACAGCGCCTGATGGACGGGCCGATAGAAGTGGCCCGCAGCGAGCCACTCCAGGTGCGTGAGCTGCTCGGGGGCGAGGAGCACGGCTCCGAGGACCGCCTGCTCGGCACTCATCAGCGGGTTCACCGCATGCCGCCGGGATCAACGGAGGGCGTCTCGTCTTGCCGGATATGGAGGTTGGCGACTGCCCGGTCGGCAGCGGCCATCGACAGGGCGAAGTCGTCCAGGGCGGCGGTGAAGGCAGGGTCGGAGGCGGGGATCGAGCCGGCCCCGCCGTCAAGCCACCACCGGCCACCGCGCAGAACGACCGGGGCGTGGGCCAACCGCCCCTGCTGTGGTGTGGGCGCGCTCATGCCGACAGCCCAAGATCATCCTGGCCGATGCTCTTCGCGAGGGCACGCTCGGTGATCGCCTTCGTGGCGCGAGCGGAAGCCGGGCCGACCACCTTGGCGGAGGGCTCCTTGTACCAGGGCTTGAGGTTGAGCATGGCGACCCGGATGCCGGTGGCCAGCAGCAGCACCTTGCCCTTGGGCAGGGCGCGGATGGCGTCCGGCGGCAGGATCCGCTCGGTGCGCATGCTCACCGAAGTGGACTTGCCGCCCTCGCTCGTCGACACCGAGGTGGTCTGGACGTCGTGGTCGCCCACCTGACGGCTGAGCCGGTCTGCGAAGTCCGCGTCGTCGATGCCCGATCCGATGATCTTGATGGTGGCGGCGGAGTACAGGGCGTCCATACCCGCCTCGCCCCAGCACCGCTGGCCCTGACGGTAGGACTGCAGAATCGTCATCGGGATGACGCCCCGGCTGCCCAGGTGCGAGTACAGGTCGGGGAGGTCGCTGATGCGGCACACGTTCGCCGCCTCGTCGAGGACACACAGGGCGGGCGGGTCGAGCCGTCCGCCGGAGCGCTCGGCGACGATCACTGCCGCGCGCATCACGGCGTCGGCCGCCGCCGCGATGATCGCGGACGCACTGCCGCCGCCGTCCTTGCTCAGCAGGTACAGGGTGTCGCGGGACGTGGCGAAGGCGAACGGCTGGAACTCGGGGAGGTCATCGTTCGGGGTGACCCAGGCGGCGACGTCCGGGTCGAGCAGGCAGCTCGCGTACTGCCTCGCGGTCTCATAGATTCCGTCGCGGGTTTCGGTCGCGCCGGAGACGGTGCCCTGGAGCTGGGCGGCGACGGCATGATGGCCGGCGTCGGTGAGCAGGTCCACTGGGGTGCGGTCGGCCGGCATCGCGAGCCAGGCCAGGACATCGGTGATCGGCCGTCGGTGGGACGCGGCGGCGAGGAAGAGGGCGCCGAGGGTGTTACTCGCGGCGGTCGACCAGAAGTCGGAGCCGCTGGACTCGTCCACACTCGCGGTGACGAAGTGCCGCGCCAACCTCTTCGCCCCGGCGAGATCGCGGGCGTCAGCGAGGATGTCCCACCACATCTCGCGCGGGTGGTGGGCGATCTGCTGAGGATCGAGGGTCCAGATCGTGCCGACCTCGGCGCGGGCGTCCACCGTTGTGGTGAAGGCGTCGTTCGCGGCCTTGTTACTGGTGAGCAGGACTGGACCCGGTGCCGAGAGGATCGCGGGTATCGCCAGCCCGGACGTCTTGCCGGAACGCGGGGCCATGATCGCGACGATCACGTCCTCCCAGGACGCGCGGACCTCCGCACGACTGGGATCCAGGGTGCCGAGCAGGATGCCGCGGTCAGCGGGCAGGACCTCTTTTACTCTCCCGGCCGCTCAGGCTCGGGCGCAGGCTCTTCGCTTTGTCGACGATCTCCTTGTCCAGCAGCGGCGCCAGGTCCGCTTTGCGGGCGAGGCCGGACTTGGACCCGGCACGCCAGCGCATCCACAGCACCGCAGCGGTGAGGATCAGGGCCACGGTGAACAGGCCGGGGACGACGCGGGCACCGACCATCAGCATGTTGGTGCTCAAGGTCGGCCACAGCACCTCCGGGTGCAGCAGCGCGTCCGTGGCGCGGAAGGGGGCCCATGTCCCATTCCCGACAGCGGTGTTGGTGAGATTTCCGGTCAGCCAGGCGAGGGAGGCGAAAGCCATGGCGGCGCCGAGGATGCCGAACAGGAGGTAGAGGAGCGCGTCCGACCCAGTGGTGGTCGAGGGCGCGCTGGTGCGCTGGGATGGCACGGCGGTTCCTTAGGTGTGCGAGCGGGCGGGGGCGGGGCGCGCTCGGCTCTCGTGCAGCACATGGGGGTCCTCCTGCAAGGCCGAAGCGGAACGTTTCAGCGGGGCCGGCCGGCAGGATGAGGCGCGGAGGAGGCGCTGCGGTGGTGAGTCGAGCGTGGGCGGCGCGACGTACTGGTTGCCGACGGCGAAGAGCGCGGCCGGGGTCACCGTTGGGGGGTTGAGGCGCGCGGCGGGTGACCCGTGGTGCTCAAAGGCGCCGGCTGGGAACTGGACGCCGAGGAGACCTTGGCCTGGTCCGCCGCAGGAGAAGTGGCCAGAGCGGCACCACGGTGATCACGGACGGTCCGTGCTGCGGCGTAACTCGTCGAAGCGGTGCCGACGCGGCGTAGTTCGGCCTCGGAATCGACAAGTTCAGACTGGGCTGAGCTGACGAACTCCGAGGCGAAGCCGAACCGGTCAGCGAGCGCATACGCGTCGTCGTCCAAGTCGTTGACCTGTTCTCCAGCCGCTTCCAGGGCCTCCCGGAGCCGCTCCAGAGCACCGTGCTCGGAGTGAAGGAGGTGGTCAACTGCGCGCTGAAGGCTGGCCCCGTCTTCGGCCGCACGGATCTGGTCCGTGATGCCGAGAAGTTCGGCTCCTGCGGCGTAGGACCCGAGGGCATGCACCGGAGGGCTCATCCGGGCGGTGTCGAGAGAGGGCGGAAGGGTGACGTCATAGCGAGCGGCTCGAAGCATCTCGGCCGCATGGGTGGCGATGGCGACCTGCTCGGCGAGCGGAGTGGTGGTGGGAAGGCGATGGCGTCGGCCATGCCAGTCGTCGATCTGCTTGAAACCGGCGTGGCGGAGGAGCTGTGCGGAGAGGTCATCGGTAGCGCCCTTGGCAACGACGCTGCCGCTGAACTCGGACGTGATGGTGATCGAGGTAGGCACGGAATTCTCCGGGGCAGAGAGAGCGAAGGACCCGTTGGAGGTGGGCCAGTGGGCAGAGCGTCCGGCAAATCCGGGGTTTGGTCCGGCCGAGAATCGCTGGTAGAGACCGCACGGTGGCGATCAGCCGGGTGCCCCGCCGCAGCAGGGCACCTGGGCGGTCAGAAGAAGGGATTCTCTGTCGGCCGGTCGGCCCCGGTGGCGGCTCGGAGCAGTTCGGTGAGGTCCTCGGGCTCGGACGACCTCTGGTCTACGCCGTACCAGCCGCCGTTTGGGCAGGCGGTGTGGAAGCCGTCGCGGCAGATCGCGCAGGTGTTATCGGCGAACGCGAACGGCGAGACGACGAAGTCGCCGCGCTTGAGGCCGCGGACCTGCGAGCCGGTCTCCTCGACGACGCCGAGGAACTTGTGGCCCATCGGAGCGCCCTCGGCACTCTTGTCCATGGAGCGGTAGGGGGGCAGGTCGAGGTCTGCAGGGAGCCGCCTACGGTGAAGGAACCGGCATGCTGATGGAGAGGAGTCCGCTGTGGTCACGTCCCCGATGCCAGTTTGTCGCCAGTCGGAGGCTTCAGGAGTCGGCTAAGAGGGTGCGGGTGACGCTCAGGGCGAGGTAGGTGGTGAAGGCGTCGTGGTCCACGGGTTCGGTGGCGAAGTCGGGGCCGTGTGCGGTGCGCGGAACGACGCAGGCGGAGAAGACCGTGGCGAAGTACTGCCGTACGGCGGCTTCCGGGTCCGGGTGGGGGATGTGGTCGGATGGTGAGCAGTCGGGCGGTGAAGGCGTCGCCGTGGGCCTGGACGTGAGCACGGCCGCGGCGGAGGACCTCGGGATGGGCGCCGGAGAGCAGCACGACGGGTTTGAGGAACGCGGCATGCTGGCGGAACAGGGCGGTGAGCTCCGTGACCACCGCCGTAATCAGCTGGTCGGTCGCCAGATTGCGCCAGGGGTCCGGCGCCGTCAGGACGCGATGGCCGGCGGCGATGCGGGCGATGCCGTGTTCGTAGACGGCGAGGAAGAGGGCGTCCTTGCTGGAGGTGCGGTCATACAGTGCACGGGGCGGCACCTGGGCCTTCTCGCACAGGGCGGCGATGGTGAACGCCTCGTAGCCGCCTTCCTCGATCAGGGTGACCCACGACGGTGCCGGGCGCGGCGGCGTCGATCTCTTTGCGCAGGCGGAGCAGGAGGGCGACACAGAGCAGCCCGGTGCCCTCGACGGTTATGTCCGGCGCGGGGATGTCAGGGTTCATCGGTGGTAGGCGGTGGCGGCGACGGCGGGCAGGAGGGCGAGGGAGAGGATGCCGCCGGTCAGCGCGAGGGTGGGGTAGCTGGTGGCGGCGACCATGATGCCGGAGGCCATGCCGCCGGTGGCGCCGGCGATGGCGATGGAGACGTCGACCAGTCCCTGGGTCTTGGCCCGGGTTGCAAGTGGCACGGTGTCGGTGATGATCGAGGTGCCGGATACGAGCCCGAAGTTCCAGCCGAGGCCGAGCAGGGCCAGGGCGAGCGCGAGGAGCGCGACGGAGCCGCTGGGCGCGGCGGCGGCGAGGATGCCGGCGGCCAGCAGGGTGGCACCCGATGCGGCGGCGATCTTCATGCGGCCGTAGCGGTCGACGAGCCAGCCGGTGAGGGGTGAGGGCAGGTACATGGCGCCGATGTGGATGCCGATGACGAGGCCGGATGCGGCGGTGGAGTGGCCGTGGTCGTGCATGTGGACCGGTGTCATCGTCATGATCGCGACCATGACGAGCTGGGTGAGGATCATGACGAGCGCACCGAGGGTGACGCCTCCGCGGCTCTCGCTGGTGTCGGCGGTATCGGCGGCGGCCGGGTTGGCTGCAAGGTCGGATTCCTTGTCCTGGGCGACGGTTCGGGCCAGGAGCAGCGGGTCGGGGCGCAGCCAGAGGGCGAGGACGAGGGCGGCCAGTGCGTAGGCGGCGCCGGAGATGACGAAGAGTCCGGCGAGGTGGGGTATGCCGAGGGATTCGGCGAGGGTGCCTGCGGGGGCGGCGAGGTTGGGTCCGGCGACGCCGCCGAGGGTGGTGGCGACCAGGACGGTGGACACCGCGCGGGCGCGGTGTCCGGGTGGGGCGAGGTCGGCTCCGGCGTAGCGGGCCTGGAGGTTGGTGGCGGTGCCGGCGCCGTAGACGAACAGGGCGAGGAACAGCAGGACGGGATTGTCGAGGACGGCGGCGGTGATGACGCCAGCAGAGCCGGCGGCGCCGGTGAGGTAGCCGGCGGCGAGCCCGGGGCGGCGGCCGCGGGCTTGGGAGATGCGGCCGACGGTGACGGCGGTGAGGGCGGAGCCGGCGGTGAACAGGGCGCTGGGCAGTCCGGCGAGGCTGGTGGTGCCGAGCATGTCCTGGGCGAGGAGGGCGCCGACGGTGACGCCGGCGGCGAGCCCCGCGCCGCTGAGGATTTGGGAGGCGACCAGGACGCGCAGGATCCGCCGCTGGGCGTGGACGGGATCGGATATGAGTCCCGGCGTTGCGGCGGGTGCGGCGTTGGTCATCTCTCTCCTCATGTGTGAGCCCGCCGGCCCCGGACGGGAGCTTGCGGCCGGGCGCGGTTTCGTACGGCGTCAGGCCGGTGGCCTATCTGCTGGGGGCTGTGACGTACTGGGTGGTCCCTTTCACGTCGGCGGACGCGGCGAGGATGGCACGCGCCGCGCGTTCTCCGGAGGCGAGGGCGCCTTCGATGTGCCCGGCATGGCTGGTAGCCGTCTCGGTCGTCGCCCAGTGCAGCCGACCGTCGAGGGCCGGGCGCTGGTAGAGACGATGGCTGAAGAGTGAGTAGTCGGCGAGGCGCTGCACGGTCGACGGGGCGGTCCACCGCTCGGTGCTCCAGTTCTGCACATGCAGGGCCACCGGGGCTCCGGCGGGCGGGCCGAAGAGCCGGGCGAGCTGAGTGATGGCGTCCTGCTCGAAGCCGGGGCGGACGGTGCGTGCGTGGGCGAAGCCGAACAACGCGGCGGGCTTGCCGTCGGGCCCGGACATGTCGTGGATCTCCTGGAGCGGGCCGGTCCTGCTGAACGCCGCACCTGCGAGCCCCTCCTGGCGCCAGAACGCGTCCGGGTAGTGGGCAACGACCTTGACGGCAGCACCCATCCACACGGGGGTGGCCCGGGCCAGGTGCACGAGGTCGGCGGGGAGGGCATCGTGGAAGTCGATGCGCTCCAGGGCCAGGGCCGGAGGGACGGCCAGGACGACGTGCCTGGCATGAAGGGTGCCGGCCGGGGTGAGCACGTCGAGGCCGCCCTGACCGGCCGGGTGGATGGCGGTGACGGGCGTGTCCAGCCGAAGAGCTTCGGTGGGCAGCGCGGCGGCGAGGGTGGCGGCGATGCTCTGTGCCCCGGTGGCGAAGCGGCGGGAGGGGGCGCCGATCAGGTTGCCGGTGAGGCGGCGGATGCCGGTCGCCTCCTGGAGCATCGTGTCGCCGGCGAGGTGCTGCTCGAAGATGGCGAGGCCGCTGCGGGCAGCCAGGTTCCGTACGCGATCCTCGCCGTCCCAGAACCAGGTGGCTCCCAAGTCGAGCGCCCGCCCCGGGTACTCGACAGGGGTGGAGAGCAGGCGTCCGCCGACGCGGTCGCGGGCCTCCAGGACAACGACGTCGCGGCTGGCGGTGTGCAGAGCGTCGGCTGAGGCGAGTCCGGAGGCGCCGGCGCCGATCACGATGACGTCGTGGGCTTCCTGGTGGGACATTGTGGCTCCATTCTGAGCAGGCTGAACCCCCGTAGTCGTCGGTGGTCGCGGCATCGGGTGGAAGACAGGGTGGAGTACCGCCCGCCGCGTGGCCGGGGCGCGCGGCGTGGCGAGGGGGCCCGCTACTCGCCGTCGGAGGTTTCCAGGACGATGCGGAAGCGGGGAGCGCCGGAGCGCAGCCGGGTGACGGCGTCGTCGGCCTTCTTCAGCGGCATCTGCTCGATCATCGACCGGACACCCGTGGTGACGGCGAAGGCCATGGCTTCTTCCGTCTCGCGCGGGCTCCCGGTCAGGTGCCCGGTGAGGGTATGACCGTTCATGACCAGCCGGGCCGCCGGGACGGTGACGGATCCCGCGTCGACGCCGACGAGGGTGAGCTGCCCATGCGTGCGCAGCCCGGTGAGTAGTTCATCCACGGGGGCGGTGGAGGAGGCGGTGTAGACGATGAGGTCGGCGCCGCCGAACTCCTTCAGGACGGCTCCGGGCGCGTGGGCGTCGCTGTTGACGTAGTGGCGGGCACCGAGCTCACGGACGAGGTGCTCGCGGTCACGGCCGCGGGTGATAGCGACGGTCTCGTAGCCGAGCTTCACAGCGAACTGGACGGCGAGGTGGCCCAGGCCGCCGACGCCGAAGACGGCGACCCGTCCTCCGGCGCGGATACCGGCCTTGCGGATCGCGTTGAAGGTCGTCACTCCGGCGCAGCCGAAGGGGGCGGCGTCGACGAGGTCGAAGCTGTCGGGGATGCGGGCGAGAGCGTCGGCGGGCACGGTGATGCTCTGCGCCCAGCCGCCCGGGTAAGACAGGCCGGGGATCTTGCGTTCGGCGCAGTGGACGACGTCGCCCGACCGGCAGTACACGCAGTGGCCGCAGCTTCCGCCGAACCAGCCGACCGCCACCCGGTCGCCGGCCGCCCAGCCCTCGACCTGGTCACCGGTCTCGGCGATGACACCGGCGACCTCGTGGCCGGGGGTGACGGGGAAGACGGTGTCCTCGCCGGTGGCGGCGGCCGTTCCGATGTCGGCGTTGCACACGCCGCTGGCCACCACCGACACGCGGACCCACCCGGCGGGAGGCGGGACCGTCTCGGCCCCCATGGGGTGCAGGGGTCCGCGGGGCTCGGTAACGACCATGGTCACGGCGCTGTCCGACATGGTGCCTTCCGTTCCGAACAGCGATGCTCATAGCTGCTGTTTATGCTGAATGAGTAGGAGCCCCACCGTAGGCAGAGGAAATGCCGCCCGGTAGGGGACATCAGTGAATGGAACGATAAGCCGTGGCTATGGCAACAGACCGTCTGAATCTTGAGGGGCTCCGCTATGCGCAGGCGGTGGCGGAGACCAAGTCGTTCAGTGCCGCCGCACGCGCGTACGGGGTCACGCAGCCCGCGCTGTCGAACGGGATCGCCAAGCTGGAGGAACGCCTGGGCGGCAAGCTGTTCGAGCGGTCGCCGCGCGGTGTGACGCAGACCGCGTTCGGCATCCGGATCCTGCCGCTGATCGAGCGTGCCCTGACAGCGCTCGATGCCATCGGAGCGGAGGCCCGACGCCTGAACGAATCCGGTGAGCAGAAGATCCGCATGGGGCTCTCCCCGCTGATCGGATCGCACCTGGTCGCCAGGGCGTTCAGCATGGTCCAGGGCCTTCCCGCGCCCCGGGACCTCGTGCTGCGCGAGGCGAACATGCAGGAGCTGCGGGAATGCCTGCTGGCTGGCCAGCTCGACATCATCCTGATCCCGGCCGTGGCCGCGATGCCCCGCTTCGAGCACCGGGTCATCGACGTCGAGCCGATCGTCGTCGTCACTCCCGACGCGGCGGAGGCGACCCCCGTCGAACTCACGGAGGCCGGCAAGGAGCAGTTCATCCTCGTCCCCGACACCTGCGGCCTGACCACCTTCACCACGCGACTCTTCCAGGCGCACGAGATGCCCCTGAACACCTATCCGGGTGAGGCCGCCAGCTACCGGGTCCTGGAGGACTGGACGAAACTCGGCTTGGGCTCGGCGTTGGTTCCCCGCTCCAAGCTCACCTCGCCCGACGTCTGCCACCGCCCCCTGCACGACGAGGGCCGCGAGGTGCAGATCTCCTTCGAAGCGGTCTGGAGCACCGACTCCCCGCTCGCCCCGGACCTGCTCCGTCTCGCCGACAGCCTCGCGGCCACCCGCCACTAGGGCCATACGCGACGCTTATACCTTGATTCAGTGTGGTCCCCTACCGGACCTTGCTGGGGATGCCTAACGTGGCAGGCAGGTTGCGGGACTCACCGCACCGCCCCCTCCCTGTCAATCGAGTGAGGCATAACCATGGCGTATCTTCAGATCACACTGCAGGTGGACCCGGCCCACCGCCCCGCAGCCGCGGGCGTGTACGAGAAGTACAAGCAGCCGTTCCTCGACACCGCCCCCGGCGCCCTCAGCAAGGAGCTCCTCGTCCGCGACGAGGACGTCCAGGTCCTCCACGGCTTCCGGAGCGTGGCCGACGCCAAGACGTACCTGACCAGCGAGCTGTTCACCCGTGACGTCGTCGGCGGCCTGTCCCCGCTGCTGAAGGCCGACCCCGACGTGCGCGTCTACGACACCGTCTGAGGCCCGGTCGTGCACGAGCTCACGGCGCTGCTGCGCGAATACGACCGCGCCCGCGTCTACACCGACGAGCTGTGGAAAGACCTCAGCCCACACGAGGTGACCTGGCGCCCGCAAGAGGACTCCAGCGCGATCGGCTGGCACCTGGGTCACCAGGCTCATGTCGCCCACTTCATGATCCGCAACCTCACCGCGGCCGAGCCCAGCCCGGACCCGGAACTCGACGGGCTCATGGACTCGGCGAACCCGGAGAAGTTCCGCGGCGCGCTGCCCACCGTCGAACGGCTCACCACGTTCCGCGACACCGTCGCCGAACGTGTCCACGCCCGCATCGGTGACATCGCCGCCGGCCGGGTCGGCGCCCCGACCCAGCTGACCGTCGTCGCAGGCCACCTGCTGCTCGCGCTCATCAATCACGAGTACCAGCACGACCAGTGGATCAGCGAGGTCCGTGCCGACCACCTCGGCCGCACGCTGCCGCCCGACCCGGCCTCGGATTGGCTCAGCCGCATCGACGGCTACCTGGTCTGCGACCCCCACGTCTGACCGCCTGCACCTCTGTTCTGGCGAAGCCAGCAGCAATTCACCACCGGCAACGACCCGATCTCAACGCGGGCCGGTGCCCAGTCAAGGAGCACAACGTGAGTGATGTGCGTGTCACCCCCTGGCAGGACGACAGCCTCCCCGCGCCCCCGCCCGAACTGCTCGCGGGAATGCAAGCGCGCAGGCCGGGCGGTGAGCTGATCGGCATCGACCGTGTCCTGCTGAAGAGCTTCCCGCTTGCCACAGGATGGAACGGGCTGCTGGGTCGGGTCCGCGCCGAGTTCGACCTGGCACTGGAATACCGCGAACTGATCATGCTGCGCGTGGCCGTGCTCAACCGCGCCGAATTCGAGTGGGGCGTCCACTACCCGGCCTATCTGCAGGCAGGCGGCACGGAAGACAAGTGCGAAGCCCTCAAGGGAGATGCCGCGGACAGCGGCATCTTCAACAAAAAAGAGCTCGCCCTGCTCGCGCTGACCGATCAGTCCACCCGACAGGTCGAGGTCGATGCCGACGTCATCGACGAGGTCAAGCGTCTGTTCGGTGAAGCCCAGACGGTCGAAGCGGTCGCCACTGTCGCGGCCTACAACATGGTCTCGCGCTTCCTGGTGGCGCTGGCCATCTGACACCCCCGTGCGCGGGAGGCCGTGAGCCCGACCGAGCACCGCGGCTACCGAGTCTGCCACTGCCCCCTGACCACCCTCACCCCCCTTCACGGCACTACCTGCTACAGGAGCACCACATGTCCAGCACCACCCTCGACTTCACCGGCCAGAAGGTCATCGTCATCGGCGGCACCAGCGGCATGGGCCAGGCCATCGCGGCCCAGGTCCTCGACGCCGGCGGCACCGCCGTCGTCACCGGCCGCACCCAGCCCAGCGCCGATGAAGCCGTGACTGCTCTGTCCGCCCGCGGGCAGGTCGTCGGCCTGGCCGCCGACCTCTCCGACCCCGCGGCCGTCGACCGCCTGCGCACCGTCCTCACCAAGGAGCACGCCGACGCCACCCTGCTGGTCAACGCTGCCGGCGTCTTCGCCCCCAAGCCGTTCCTGGAGCACACGGCCGCAGACTACGACCGCTACCAGGACCTCAACCGCGCCTTCTTCTTCCTCACCCAGACCGTTACCGCCAACATGATCGAGCGCGGCACGAAGGGCGCAATCGTGAACATCGGCTCCATGTGGGCCCACCAGGCCATCGCCGCCACCCCCTCCTCGGCGTACTCGATGGCCAAGGCCGCACTGCATTCCCTGACCCAGCACCTCGCGATGGAGCTCGCCCCGTACGGCATCCGCGCCAACGCCGTCGCCCCCGCCGTCGTGCGCACCCCGATCTACGAAGAGTTCATCCCCAAGTCGGAGATGGACTCCACGATGGACGGCTTCGACTCCTTCCACCCGATCGGCCGCACCGGTACCACCGACGACGTCGCCGCCACCGTCGCCTTCCTCCTGTCCGACCAGACCACCTGGGTCACCGGTGCGATCTGGGACATCGACGGCGGTGTCATGGCCGGACGCAACTGACCCACACCGTCTGGTGCACAGACGTCCTCGTGGCCCGGAAGGCCGGCCGCGTGCACTCCAGCCGATGGGTACGGCACCGGCCCCGTCTCAGGCACGGCGCAACGGTGCACCCTCTACGCGTTTACGAAAAAACCCCACCCATGTCCGTCATCAACGACTTCGACGTCCAGGCACTCAAGGACACCGAAGAGCTCATCGCCCTCGTCGAAAGCCGCTCACCCATCCGAGACACCCTGATCAGCCCGGTTGACGTCCTCACCACGCTCGCCTGAGCACAGGTCAGACACCCTGCCACGACCTGTCCCTACGCCGCCTCGAAGAGGCAGGGGCGGGTCGTCGCCGTACACACTCTAGGCGGGCGGCCTTCAGGCAGAGGCCGCCCACCCCTGCGGGGCCAATTGCTCGGCGGCGGCACGCCCTGAAGCGCCAGGCCCGGCTGCGATACCGGGCAGTTGTCCTCCTGGCCGACTCTCCGGGCCTCCGGTTCATGCCGGTCAGCGGCCGGGCACCTGCGTGAGAACTGCATCCATACCGGCACGGCGGGCGATGTCCACGAGGGCGCGGGTCATGACCGGTGCGGGATCCCGTTTGGCGACCACGAGTCCCATGGGCACCGCGCGGGTCGGGCTCACCAGGGGGACGGCCTGCATCCCGGCGGGCACGCCGAATACGTGCAGCCAGGAATGCGGTACCACGCTGGCCCACCGGCCGGTTCGGACGTGAGCGAACATGGAGGCGATCGAATCGGTCTCCACGCGCGGCCGGACCGGTGCGCCGATCTCCTGGAAGACGGTGTCCAGTACTTTGCGTCCCTGCATGACCGGATCGAGCAGGCAAAGGGGCTGCTGCGCCGCCTCGGCCCAGGTGATCTCGCTGAGCCGTCCGGCGCCGGAGGGCGGCTGGATCAGCAGGACGTAGCGCTCGCGGTACAGAGGTACGCACTCGAACCGCTCGGGAATGGTGTGGCCGAGGTAGGTGATGCCGGCGTCGATCTCGTAGCTCTGCAGTTTGTCGAGGATTTCCGTCGCGCGCAGGTCGGTCAGTACCTGGACGGTCGTCAGCGGGTGCTGGGTGCAAAACGGTTCGGTGAGCAGGGAGACGACCGTCGAGGCGGTGGGTACCGAGCCGATGCGCAGCCGTCCGCTGAGTCCGTGGCGCAGGGCTGTGACCTCGCTTTCCAGGGCGTCGCGGTCGGCGAGCATCCGCTGCGCCCAGAGCAGGATGCGCTCTCCTTCGGGGGTGAGCCCTTCGTACTTGCGCCCGCGGTGGACGAGGGGGACGCGCAACTCGTCCTCGAGTTTGCGCAGCCCTTCGGACAGGGCCGGCTGGGAGACGTAGCAGGCGTCGGCGGCACGGGCGAAGTGGCCCTCGCGGGCCAGGGCGACGAGGTATTCGAGTTGGCGTAGCAGCACAGGACGGGTCTACTGCACACCGCTCGCACCACGCCAGTCGACACTGTCGGCCCGACAGATGCCAGGCCACCGGCTCTTCCCGGTTCCACGGGCCGGGTGGCCTCGCGTGATAGGCGGCGCTTGTCGTGCGATCGAAACGACTGCTTTGACCACGGTTGGACCACGCGGCCACAGTGCATGCGGGGCACGCCCCGCAGACCATGCTCGGGGCCGCTGACCTTCCTCGGTGTCCCCGCTGTCGGCCAGCATCCACGAGCGGTGAAGAAGGCGGTCCGATCAATGAGCGCGAGCGAAGACCCGGGCGAGGAGCGTCTTTCCGTCACCCCGCCCAAGACGTGGGCGACCGGCGTGCCCGGGGTCGCGCACGCGATCCAGTACTCGCTGCAGCAGACCTCGCCGCGGCGCACCGCGCTGACGCTGCTGAACATCAACCAGACCAAGGGCTTCGACTGCCCGGGATGCGCCTGGCCCGAGCCCGCACCCAACCAGCGCCACCGCAACGAATACTGCGAGAACGGCGCCAAGCACATCAACGACGAGGCGACCTCCGCCCGCATCACCGCCGACTTCTTTCGCCAACACCCCATCTCCGAACTGGCGGGCAAATCCGACTACTGGCTCAACCAGCAGGGCCGGCTCACCGAACCCATGGTCAAACGGCCCGGGGCCGACCACTACGAACCGATCGGCTGGGACGAGGCGCTGGACCTGCTCGCCGACGAACTGCGCGCCCTGCACTCCCCGGACGAGGCCCTCTTCTACACCTCGGGCCGGCTCAACAACGAGGCGGCGTTCCTCCTGCAGCTGTTCGCCCGGGCTTTCGGCACGAACAACCTGCCGGACTGCTCCAACCTGTGCCACGAATCCAGCGGCGCCGCTTTGAATGAGACGCTCGGCATCGGCAAGGGCAGCGTGAGTCTGCAGGACATCCACGACGCCGACCTGGTCTTCGTCGTGGGACAAAACCCCGGGACCAATCA
Organism: Streptomyces sp. SID9727; assembly: GCF_010550605.1. Lineage (GTDB taxonomy): Bacteria > Actinomycetota > Actinomycetes > Streptomycetales > Streptomycetaceae > Streptomyces. The sequence continues at coordinate 100,941 of NZ_JAAGNI010000136.1, read as the reverse complement.
TCCGCGGATGCTGTCCTCGCTGGAGCAGACCAAGCGCAACGGCGGCCAGGTGGTCGCGGTCAACCCGCTGCCGGAGGCCGGACTGCTGCGGTTCAAGCACCCGCAAAAGCCCCGCGGGGTGATCGGGCGCGGAACCGCGATCGCCGACCAGTTCCTGCAGATCCGCCCCGGCGGCGACCTCGCCCTGTTCCAGGCACTGAACCTGCTGCTCCTGCAGGCCGAGGACCAGGCCCCGGGCACGGTCCTTGACCACACCTTCATCGACACCCACACCACCGGCTTCGACGCCTTCGCCCAGCACACCCGAACAGTGGCGTGGCCCGAGGTCCTGGACGCCACCGGCCTGACCCGCGCGGAGATCGAAGACGTCCACCAGCGCGTGCTGAAGAGTAAGAAGATCATCGTGTGCTGGGCCATGGGCCTGACCCAGCACAAGCACGGCGTGCCGACCATCCGCGAGGTCGTCAACTTCCTGCTGCTGCGCGGCAACATCGGCCGGCCCGGAGCGGGCGTGTGCCCGGTGCGCGGGCACAGCAACGTGCAGGGCGACCGCACCATGGGCATCTGGGAGCGGATGCCGCAGGCGTTCCAAGACGCCCTCGGGCGGGAGTTCGCCTTCACCCCGCCCGCCCACCACGGCCTGGACGCGGTGGATTCCATCCGCGCCATGCGCGACGGGCACGCCAAGGTGTTCCTCGGCGTGGCCGGCAACTTCGTCCGTGCCACCCCTGACAGCGACCTCACCGAAGAGGCCATGCGGCGCTGCCGGCTCACCGCTCACATCTCGACCAAACTCAACCGCTCCCACACCGTCTGCGGCGAGATCGCGCTGATCCTGCCCACCCTGGGCCGCAGCGACCTCGACATCCAGGCCGGCGGCGAGCAGTTCGTCACCGTTGAGGACTCCATGAGCGAGGTGCACGCCTCCCGCGGCCGCCTCGCCCCGGCCTCCGCGCACCTGCTCAGCGAGGTCGCCATCATCTGTCGCCTGGCCCGCCGCACCCTCGGCGCCCAACCCCCCATCACGTGGGAGGACTTTGAGGCCGACTACGGCACGATCCGGGACCGCATCGCCCGGGTGGTCGAGGGCTTTGAGGACTTCAACACCCGGGTGGCACGCCCCGGCGGCTTCCGGCTGCCTAACCCAGTCAACGAACGGTGCTTCCCGACCCCGAGCGGCAAGGCCGTCTTCACCTCCAACGCCTTCGAGATGCTTAAGGCACCCGCAGGGCACCTCATCCTGCAGACGCTGCGCTCGCACGACCAGTGGAACACCATTCCGTACGCCATGAACGACCGCTACCGCGGCATTCACAACGGCCGCCGGGTCGTCCTGGTGAACGCCGCCGATCTGCAGGATCTGGGGCTTGCGGACCGTGCCGAGGTCGACCTCGTCAGCGTCTGGCGCGACGGCGTGGAGCGCCGCGCCCCGGGCTTTCGCGTGGTCGCCTACCCCACCCCTCCCGGTTCCGCCGCCGCCTACTATCCGGAGACCAACGTCCTGGTCCCGCTCGACAGCGTTGCTGACGTCAGCAACACCCCCACCTCCAAAGGCGTCGTCGTACGCCTGGAGCCGGCACGAGTGCGGGCGGCTGTTCGGGCGGGGTGACCCGCGGCGCCGGCTGGAAGCCACCGGGCGTGGCCAGATGGGCCTGTGTCCGGGCGGCGTGGCCGCGTACGACGCCGCAAGGCGCTGCACGGCGGCCATCCACCCCAGGCCATCAGTCGGGTATCCCGGGCGGCGGCCGGCTCTGTCGGTGCACGCCGTGGCGGTGCCCGCGGCGCGCTGCCACGGCGTGCACCGACAGGTGAAGCAGGCGGCCGCGGGGGAGCACTCTGCCGATCTTGTGCCCACGCCCGGTGGCCGGGGATCGTCATCGAGGCGGCGGCGTCCGTGGGGCAGATGTGGCGGGCTGTGCCGTGTGACGGCGGGGGACCGACGCCCGCGATCGGCTCCGCACCCTGGCCGCTGCCTACGGCAACCTTACCTTCGACGCCCCCAACTCCCCGCGTTCACAGAGTCGTTATGCGCAGCCCGGCCTCCGCGAACTCTGTGCCCGAGCACTTCGCGAACGCGGACGCGCTGTCGAAGTCGAGCACCTCCACGTCCACCTGCCTCGCATACTGACGGCGCCGCAGTGCAGCAGGCGCCGGCAGCTCACCTACGCGTCGCGCCAGGCATCGGTGACACAGCCGGTCTCGAAGTGCCACCACCCGTCCGCCTGGCCGCGGGCGAGCAATGCCTTGATCCCACCGAGGTCCGCATCGGCCGGCACGGTGTAAGCGACCAACGGGAACTCCTCACTGAAGACCTCACCGCCCAGGCCGAACGGCGCCAGCCGCTCGTGCACAGCCTGAGCGCTGCGCCCCAGCGGGCCGGAGGGGACGGGCAGGATGCGGATGGTGCAGTTGTCCGACGCCTCGACCCGCTCCTTCGCCCAGTGGACCCCGTCGGTGTCCGCCACGAACCGCACGATCTCGCCCTCGGCCACCCCGTCCTGCAAGAACGGGGCGTTCTCCACCTTGGCCGTATCACCGCTCAGTCGCGTGGCCCACAGCCCCTCAGTGTCATAGGGAAGCCAGCCGTCACGCGGCACAAACCGGTACCACACCTTGATCCGGTTGCTTCCAGCAGCGGCGGGCCCGGCCGGGGTCATAGAGGTCACCGTCCAGATGATCGCGCAGCCACCTGCACGCCTCGAACCCGGCCCCGTTCCCGTGACCCGGAAGCGCGGCGCCTACAGCTGGTTGACGGGTTCCCGGAAGGAGCCCGGGGTCTGTCCCATGACGCGGCGGAAGGAGTCGATGAAGGCACTGGAGGTCGACCAGCCGCACTCGAGGGCCACCTGGCTCACCGAGCCTCCTTCGGCGAGCCGGGTCATGGCGTGGAACAGCCGGGCGTGGGTGCGCCATTGCGGGTAGGTCTGGCCGAACTCGGACTTGAACAGCCGGGCCAGGGTCCGTTCGCTGGCGTGGGTCAGCCGGGCCAGCTGCGGCAGCGAGTACGCCTGCTCCAGGTTCGCCTGGACCAGTTCACACGCGGCGCGCAGGCGGGGGTCGCGGGGCGCGGGCAACCGCAGTCCGGTGACCGGGGTCCGGCGTATCCGGTCGAAGAGCACGCGCCGCAGGTTGTCGGTCTCCTCGGCGGGCAGGCTCTCGTCGGTGACGGCCTTCAGCACCTCATGCACCAGCGCGTCGACGGCGATGACCTCCGGTGCCCTGGCTCCGCGGTCCAGCAGTCCGGGCCCGTCGGAGGTGAACAGGTGCAGCAGGGTGTCGCCGTAGGTGCGGTGCTCGTGCTCGATCCCGGCGGGGATGATCAGCGCCCGGCCCGGTGAGGCGACCCAGGTGCCGCGCGCGGTGTGGATGGCCATCAGGCCCGAGCTCACGTAGATGAGCTGGTACTCGTCGTGCCAGTGCAGCGCGATGTGGATGCCGGCGGGGTAGCGTTCCGTGCGCGCGCCGACGTGCGGGCGGTGCGGCTGCGGCGGCAGCGCATCGGTGTGCGGATGCGGCCCGCCTTTCACGGCTGTCACCGGCAGCCCTCCCATCGGTCCGGGCCACCGTAACCGCCCTGGCAGAATTTCGATACTTGGTGACCGAACAGCAGAAGTTTTCGCGGGGGTGCGACTGCCAGGCTCGCAGGTATGAAGAAGAACATTCACCCGGTGTCCCCGCCGGGGCCCGGCCTGTCGCAGACGCCCGGGCGCCCCGCCCGACACCCGCACACCGTGATGCTCACCCTCGCTCTGTTCCTGACCGGCTTCGGACTGCGCAGCGCGGTGGCCAGCGTCGGCGCCGTGCTCGGCGACATCCAGGACGCGCTGTCCGCCGGCACTACCGGCATCAGTTTCCTCACGACGCTGCCCGTGCTGTGCTTCGCCGCCGCCGGGATCGCCGTGCCGGTCCTGGCCCGCAAACTGGGACTGCACCGGTCGCTGCTCATCGCCCTGGCGGTGTCGGTGATCGGCCTGCTGTCGCGGGCGGTGACGTCGAGCTTCGCCGTCTTCCTCGTGCTGTCGACGCTGGCGCTCGCCGGCGCCGCAGTGGCCAACGTACTGCTGCCGTCGCTGGTGAAGACGCACTTCCCCGACCGTGTCGGCCCCAAGACGTCCGTCTACGTCGTCGCCCTGAGCCTGGGCACTATGGCCTCGGCCGGACTGACGGAGCCGATCGCGAGCTTCTTCTCCACCTGGCGCTGGGGCCTGGCGGCCTGGGCTGTGCTGCCGGTGGTGGCCGCGATCCCGTGGATCCTGGCCCGACCGCAGCGCACCGCCACCGCCGCGGCGGCCGCCCCGAAGGCATCCGGTACCCGCCCGGCGCTGCGTGACCTGATCAAGAGCAGGACCGTGCTGGCCCTCACCCTCTTCTTCGCATCGCTGTCCGCCCTGGCCTACATCGCCTTCGGCTGGTTCGCCCTATACCTGAGCGACCTCGGGATCGCCAGCCACGTCGCCGGCACGATGGTCGCCGTCCTCGCCGGAGTCAGCATGCCGGTCTCGGTGATCATCGCCCGCATCAATCCGCGCCACTACCGGCTGGTCGTCATCGTCCTCGGGTGCTGCTTCACCGCGTCCCTGGCCGGACTGGCGCTGGCGCCGACGTCCGGGACCTGGCTGTGGATGATCCTGTTCGGGATCGGCAACGGACTGTTCTCGCTGAGCCTGGCTTTCATCGGGATGCGCGCCCGGACACCGGAGACCACCGCGGCCACCTCCGGGGTGGTGCAGGGCATCGGCTACCTGTTCGCCGGTGCCGGCCCCATCCTGTTCGGCCTGCTCAACGCGTGGACCGGGGGATGGACTGGCTCCCTGGTACTCCTCTTCGTCCTGGTCGGCCTCACCGTCGTGAGCGGCATCGCCGCCTCACGCCCCCGGTTCATCGACGACGACCTGCCCACGGCGCCCGAGCCGGCAGCACAGCACGGCGTAGCCGGCACCTCCTGACAAGCGCCGGCCCCGCGCGGGACACAGTGCCCCCCGGCACACCGGGGTAACACGCCGCCCCGCACGCCGGGACGCACCCCCGTAACGGACCGTTGACCTAGAACGACCACGCGTCGGACGGCAACGTCCGGCCGCAGCACAGCTCGGAGAGATACACCATGGCCTGGGACAGGTTCGTAGGCACCTTCCTCAGCAAGGCAGAGCTCACCAAGGGCATCTTCCGGGTCGAGTTCGCCATCACGGCAGACCGCCCCGGCTACGGCTACGCGCCCGCCACACCCGGCGATGAGTCGGTCGGCCTGTACTTCGCCGAGGAAGGCCACCTGCTCGACACCCGCCCCTCTCACGCGCCCCACGCGCACGGCGGCTGGGAGGTGATCGAGGACAACCGCAGCATGGGCCGGCGCAACTTCACCGTCCGCTCCTTCGACCCCGACACACGCGTCATGGCGATCGATGTCGCCCGGCACGGAGCCGGGCCCGCGATCGAGTGGTTCGACGCCGCGCAGCCGGGGTGGCGGCTGCTGATGGCCGGACCGCGCTGCTGGCACCGCCCGCCCGGGGCGGCGACGGACCACTACTACCTGCTCGCCGACCTAGCTGGGCTGCCGGCGCTGGCCCGCATCCTCGCGGCGACCGCGCCGCACATCCGCGTGACAGCGCTGGCCGAGGTACTGGACCCCAGCGATCTCGAGTACCTGCCGGACCACCCCCGCCTGGAACTTCTTCCGCTCGTCGGCTCGGGCAACGGGGTGGCCGACAGCCGCCTGCTGGACGGCCTCGCCGCGCTGCCGCCCCCTGCCCCGGCGTCCTACCAGTGGGTGGCCGCCGAAGCCGGGCAGGTGCGCGCCGTGAAGAAGTATTTGCGCACCTGCGGCCTCGACAAGAACAACTGCGTAGCCCTCGGCTACTGGAACGCCACCGAGCACTAGCCACCCGCCCGCGAGGGGCTGGCGATCACGGGTGCCGCGACACGCGGCAGCGCCGGTCAGCCGGGGATCAGCTGGGCGGGGCGGCGGCCGCGCGGTCCGCCGCGCGCATCGTGGTCCGGTAGGCGCCGGGGGTCTGTCCCGCGGTGCGGGTGAAGGCGTTGACGAACGCGCTGGTGGTGGCCCAGCCGCAGTCCTGGCCCGCCTCGGTGACGGTGGCCCCCTCGGCGAGTTTGATCATGGCGTGGAAGACGCGGACGGTGGTGCGCCACTGGGGGTAGGTCATGCCGAACTCGGTGCGGAACAGACGCGTGAGGGTGCGCTCGCTGGCGCCGCAGTGCCGGGCCAGCCAGGTCACCGTCCGCGGCTGGGTCAGATCGTCCTCGGCCAGCGCGCAGGCCTGGGCGAGCCGGGCATCCTGCGGGGCGGGCAGGACGAGCGGCTGGATGTGGGAGCGGCGCAGCCGGTCGCGGATGACGGCCTGGATGCGGCCGGCCTCCTCCAGGGGCAGGCCGGGCTCGCTGCAGGCGATGAGGAGTTCCCGCAAGAACGGGCCGACAAAGACCATGGTGGGTACGTCACCGGGCAGTGGCGGGTCGTCGGTGGCGAAGCCGAAGGTGTGGACGCGGCTGGAGCCGTACACCCGGTGCTGGTGCCAGGTGCCGGCGGGCACCCACATGGCGCGGGCGCTGGAGATCACCCAGGCCGCCTCCTGGGTGCGGACCGCGAAGACACCGGAGCTGACGTAGATCAGCTGGTGGAAGAGGTGCCGGTGCCGTTCGATGGTGTGGCCAGCGGGGTGGTGGTCCCACGTGCTGCTGGCTTCCGCCGGAACCGGGTGGCTGTTTGAAGACATCTGCTCGCACTTTACCGGGAACCGCCACCCGCTGCCGCGCGGTGCTCGGGGCGCATCCGGCCACCGTCCGCGCGTGGCGGGCGTAGCCGGTGGCGGTTTTTCGACACCGGACGGCCAGTTTAGGGAAGCCTAACCTTAATGCTGGTTGGCAGGGTGTGCTCATGAGCAAAGCAACACCCACGCGCCCGGCCGACATACGGGACCACTCCGGTCCCGCGCCGCACCGCGTGGCCAGGAAGGTCTTCGGTGCGGCCATGGACACCCGCCCGCTGGCCGTGCCCGCCTACCGCCGTTTGCTGGCGGGACAGGGCCTGTCCTACATCGGGACCGCGATCACGACCGTCGCGGTGCCGCTGGAGGTGTACCACCTCACGCGCTCCTCCCTCTACGTCGGTCTGACCGGCCTGGTGGGCCTGGTCCCGCTGGTGATCTTCGGCCTGTACGGCGGTGCCGTCGCCGACCGCGTCGACCGGCGCCGCCTGTACCTCGCCGCGTCCGCCATGACCTGGCTGGTCACGGTCGGCCTGTTCGCGCAGGCCCTGCTGGAGACGGGCTCCGTGGGGCTGCTGCTGGTGCTCGTCGCCGCGCAGAGCGCGGCGTTCGCGGTGTCCTCCGCGGCGCGCGGGGCCATCATCCCGCGGGTGGTGCCCGGCGAACTCGTCTCGGCTGCCAACACCCTCAGTCAGACCGCCGGAAACCTGGGCCAGGTCGCGGGCCCGCTCATCGCCGGTGCGCTGGTGGCGCTGCCGCACGGCTACGCCGTCTGCTACGGCCTGGACGCGCTGCTGTTCGCCGCCCTGCTCTACGCCGCCGTCCGGCTTCCCCCGATCACAGTGCAGCAAGACATCTCCACGAGCAGCGGGGTGCGCATGGTGTGGGAGGGGCTGCGCTTCATCGCCTCCCATCCGGTGCTGTGGATGTCCTTCGCCCTGGACATCGCGGCGATGGTGCTGGCCATGCCGACCGCCTTGTTCCCCGAGGCCGCCGCCACCCGCTTCCACGGCGGGGCCGGCCTGCTCTACTCCGCCATCGCCATCGGGGCCATCGCCGCCGCCGTCTTCAGCGGCTGGATCGGCAAGGTCCGCCGCCAGGGCGTGGCGCTGACCGGTGCGGTGGCCGTATGGGCGCTCGCCGTCGCCGCGGCCGGCCTGACCCGCACCCTGTGGATCGCGGTCGCTCTGCTGATGTGTGCCGGCGCCGCCGATCTGGTCAGCGCCGTCTACCGGCAGACCATGCTGCAGACCTACGCCCCCGATGAGATGCGCGGCCGGATGCAGGGCGTGTTCACCGTGGTCGTCGCGGGCGGCCCGCGCCTGGGAGATCTGCGGGCCGGCGCCATGGCCTCTGGCGCCGGCCTGACCCTCGCCTGGTCCGGCGCGGCCCTGGCGTGCCTCGTCCTGGTCGTCGCCGCCGCCCTCACCGTGCGCGCGTTCTGGAACTACACCACCCCCGCCCCGCCCTGCACCGGCGCCCTCCAGCCCGCCACCGACTAGCACCCCACCTCACCCGCCGGTGCCTCAACCTCAAGCGCCCCGGGGTCTTTCCGCCTGCCCAACGCCGCCGTGACACGGGGCCTTCGAGTACACGAGGCAGTCCTCCATGACACACGACCACCCAGCACCGCATCGCCGAGCCGGCACCGCGATGCACGCCGAGCACATGCGCGTGTCCTACGACCGGCGCAAGGTGTTGCACCAGGCCGCTCTGACCCTGTGGCCGGGGAAGGTCACCGCGCTGGTCGGCCCCAACGGCAGCGGCAAGTCCACCCTGCTGCGGGCCCTGGCCCGCCTGGAGCCCGTACACGCAGGGGCCCGCATCACCCTCACCCCGGCACACGGCCGGCCCGCCGACGCCCTCGCCCTGCCCCCGCGCGCCTTCGCCCGGCAGGTGGCTTTGATGCCGCAGATGCGGCCCGTCCCCTCCGGCCTGGACGTGCGCAGCGTCGTCGAGCTCGGACGCCATCCCTACCGGGGACCCTTGGGCGGGCGCGATGCGCAGGCGGCCCACGCCGTGCAGCGGGCCCTGGAACTCACCGGTATCGCCGACCTCGCCGACCGGGCCGCCGACCAGCTCTCCGGTGGCCAGCTGCAACGCGTATGGCTGGCCTCCTGCCTGGCGCAGGACACCGACGTGCTCCTGCTGGACGAACCCACCACCTATCTCGACCTGCGCTACCAGGTCCAACTCCTGGACTGCGTCCGGGAGCTGGCCGACGAGCACAACATCAGCGTCGGCGTCGTCCTGCACGACCTGGACCAGGCGGCCGCCGTCGCCGACGAGATCGCGCTGCTGTGCGACGGCCGCCTGCGCGCCACCGGCCCCCCGCACACCGTGCTGACCTCCCAGCAGCTGACCGAGGTCTACGGCATCCGCATCGAAACCTCCACCGACCCGCTCACCGGCCGCCTGCGTACCCGCGCCGTCGGCCGCCACCACCTGCGCCACGAAAGGGCCGACACCACCCGATGAACAAGATCCTCACCCTGGGCGCGGCCGCCCTCGCCTCGGCCCTGCTGCTGTCCGGCTGCGGCACCACCCAGCCCACCACCGACGCCGCCGGCCGGCAGGGCAGCAAGGTCACGCTGACCGACGCCACCGGGCACCGCATCACCCTCGACCACCCCGCAACCAAGGTCATCGCCACCGAGTGGATGCCGGTCGAGGACCTGGTGACGCTCGGCATCAACCCCGTGGGCATCTCCGACATCAAGGGCTACACCCGGTGGAACCACTCCGCGCCGCTGCGGACCAAGCCCGCCGACATCGGCACCCGCGGCGAGCCGAGCATGGACACCATCGCCCGCCTGTCTCCCGACCTCATCGTCGCCACCCAGACCCTGTCCAGCGCGGCCGTCAAGCAGATGCGCGCCATCGCCCCGGTCCTGGTGCTCCAGGACGGCGATCGCAGCGACCAGGTCGGCCGCATGATGACCAACCTCGACCAGCTGGCGAAGGCCACCGGAACCGCTGAGCAGGCGACCAAGGCGAAGAAGGACTTCCACGCCAAGGTCGCCAAAAGCCGCCAGGCCATCGCCGACGCCGGCCTGCAGGGCACCAAGGTGGCCAACGCCGACGGCTACAAGACCTCCAACCAGATCAGCATCCGCGCCTTCACCAGCGGCTCCCAGGTCGGCGCCATGAACGAGCTGATCGGGCTCAAGAGCGCCTGGGCGCTGAAGCCGAAGGAGAACAGCGGACTGGTCACCACCGACGTCGAGGCCCTCACCCGGCTCGGCGACGTCCCCTTCCTCTACATCCCCTGGGCGGGCAAGGAAAACGACCTGTTCAAGCAGCAGATGACCCACAACGCGCTGTGGAAGTCCATGCCCTTCGTCAAGCACGACAAGGTGCACCGACTGGACGACACCATCTGGCAGTTCGGTGGCCCCCGCTCGATGGGCCGCTACGCCCAGGCGGTCGCCCAGGCACTGACCGCATGAGCGTGCAGACGGCCAAGCGGGCCGAGGCCCCTGCGGCCGCCTCCGCCCCGGCCCGCTCTCGCCTCCGTGCGGCCCCGGCCCCGGTCCTTGTCACCACCCTGACCGGTGTGGTCGCCGCGCTGGCCGTCATCAACATGTGCCAGGGCACCGCCGACGTCGGCGCCGCCCAGGTGTGGGACGCCCTCACCGGTGACACCGGCCGCACCGTCACCTCCGTCGTCTTCAACTCCCGCCTGCCCAGGGCGCTGGCCGGGATCCTGGTCGGCTTCTGCCTCGGCGCGGCCGGCGCGGCCCTGCAGCGGGTCAGCCGCAACGTCCTGGTCTCCCCGGACACCCTGGCCGTCTCCAACGGCGCCTACCTGGCGGTCGCGCTCACCACGATCACCGGCCTGTCGCTGCCGTTCATCGCCTCCACGGCCGTGGGCCTGGCCGGCGGCCTCGCCGCCGCCGTCCTCGTCCTCGCCCTCGCCGGACGCCGCGCATCACCGGTACGGCTGGTCCTGGCCGGCAGCGCGCTCGCGATGGGCCTGGGATCGGTCATCTACGCGCTGCTGCTCTTCTACCCCAAACAGGCCCAGGGCCTGTACCAGTGGGGGCAGGGCAGCATCAGCCAGGACGGCTTCCCCGGGCTGAGCCAGACGCTGCCGCTGGCCCTGATCGGCCTGATCGGTCTCATCGCGCTGGCGCACCGGCTCGATGCCCTGGCGCTGGGGGACGACGCGGCCAGAGCGGTCGGTGTCCCCGTCACCAGCACCCGCATCCTGGTGGTGGCACTGGCCTGCCTGCTGGCCGCGGTCTCCGTCACCCTGGCCGGACCCATCGGCTTCGTAGGGCTGGGCGCCCCGGCCGTGGTCCGGTTCCTGGCCCGCACCAGTACGTCGCTGGTCAAGGCCCGGCTGGGCATCCCCGTGGCCGGGCTGACCGGCGCGGCTCTCGTGCTCGGCTCGGATGTGGCACTGCGCGCCCTGCTGCCCGCCGACACCGCCGTCACCGTGCCCACCGGCACCATCACCAGCCTGATCGGCGGCGCCGCGCTGATTGCCGTGGCGCTGTCGCGGCGCAACACCCTGCGCTCGACCACCAGCACCGAACGGCTGCGCCTGGTCAGCCGCCGCAGGTTCGCCGTGATCACCGCGGGCACCCTGGCCGCCCTCGTGGCCATCACCGCGGCGGCCGTCCTGCTGGGCGACGCCACCCTGCTGGGCGGCGACGTCGTCAACTTCGCCCGCCACCAGGCCCCGTCGGGCATCACGTTCATCCTGAACACCCGCATCCCGCGGGTGCTGGCAGCCCTGCTGGCCGGGGCGGCGCTGGCGCTGTCCGGCACCCTGGTGCAGGCCGCCACCCGCAACCCGCTCGCCGAACCCGGTGTCCTGGGCATCTCCGGCGGCGCGTCCCTGGGAGCCGTCTCCCTCCTGACGGTCCTGCCCGCGGCCGGCGGATGGGCGCTGTCCGGCGCCGCCTTCGCCGGGGCGGTGGCCGCCGCCCTCCTGGTCTTCGGCCTCACCGCGCGCAGCGGCTTCGCCGAGAACCGGCTGGTCCTGGTCGGCATGGGTACCAGCACCGTGACCGGGGCGCTGGTGGGTCTGGTCATCACGCTGACCGACCCGGCCAACGCGGTCAAGGCGCTGACCTGGCTGTCGGGGTCGACCTACGGCCGCACCCTGGCCGACACCCTGCCCGTCGCGGTCATGCTCGGTGTCGGGGCGGTGTTCGCGCTGTGCGTTCACTCCTCGATCGACCTGATCGCGCTCGACCAGGACACCCCCCGCTTGCTGGGCGTGCGCCTGACGCGTCAGCGCCTGGCCCTGCTGGCGGTGGCAGCGCTGCTGAGCGCGGTCGCCGTCGCCGCGGCCGGCACCATCGTCTTCGTCGGGCTCGTCGCACCGCACGCGGCACGCGCCCTGGTCGGGCGCCGGCACCTGCGGGTCATCCCGACCGCGATCCTGCTGGGGGCCTGCCTGGTCGCCCTGGCCGACCTGGTCGGACGCTGGGTCATCGCCCCCGGTCAGCTCGGTGCGGGCATCACCACCGCCTTGATCGGCGCCCCCTACTTCCTCTATCTGCTCATCCGGAGCAGGACCTGACGGCGTGAGAGGAGCGCCGGGCACCGCGGCCGCGATACGGCAGGGCCGTGCCGCCCGCCCGGCAGCCCGCGGTACGGCAGCCTGCGGGGCGTCGGCTCACTGCGGGCGGCCGGGCTGTGTCGGCGCTGCCAAGACCAGGGGAGCGAGGTGGGCGCGGGCCAGTTGCTGGGCGCGCCCGCTGTTGCGTTCCTGGATGGCCTCGACGATGGCCGCGTGCTGGTCGACGAAGGCGCCGAAGTCCTCCGGCGCGGTCGTCTCGCGTACCGAGCGCTCCGCCCCGTCGTGGATGGCCTGGTAAAAGTGGGCCAGGATGGTGTTGCCGGCCGCCTGCACGATCGTGCGGTGGAACCGGGTGGACAGCTGGGTCAGCTCCTCGCCGTCCTGGCGGGCCAGCGCCGCCCGCGAGGCCGCGATGATCTCCTCCAGCACGGCGATGTCGCCGGGTGCGGCTCGCACGGCCGCCAGTGCGGTGGCCTCGCTCTCGATGGCCAGCCGGACCTCCAGCACCGTGGTCAGGTCCTCGCCGCCGACGTAGCGGGTCAGCACGGCGTCGAGTTCGGTGGTGGCGCGCACGAAGGTGCCGCTGCCCTGGACGGTCTCCAGCACCCCGACGTGCACCAGCGCCTGGACGGCCTGCCGGAAGGTGATCCTGCTGACGCCGTACTCGGTGGACAGCTCCGCCTCCGTGGGCAGTTTCGCGCCCACCGGCCACCGGCCGGCCTGGATGTTGCGCTGCAAGATGTCGATCAGCTGGCCGACCAGGGCCGAGCGCTTGGGCGCCTCGCTGGCGTGCGTCATGTGCGTCTGTCCTTCGCGTCGCATCCGCGTGTCGTTGTGAGGCGGATCTGTCGTTCCCCACCGGATTGGGTTGCCCTTTAGTCTACTCGCGCTGCACAATAGGGTTGCTCTTTTACTCTTTAGCTCTTAGGAGGAGGTTCCGTGGTAGCCACGACGTCACTGTTCAAGCGCAACGCCATCGCGGGGTGCCTCATCGCAATGACCGCGATCGGCGCCCTGACGGCGGCCTACGGGCCGTCCATCCCCGCATTCAAGGACCAGCACGGCATCAACGACACCGCCGCCGGCGCCGGGCTGGCCATGCAGTCCATCGGCGCGGTCGTCGGCATCCTGCTCAGCCAGCCCCTCATGCGCCGCCGCGGCAACCGGACCGCCCTGGCCGCCTCGATGGGCCTGGTCGCCGCCGGCGCGGTGATCGTCGCCGCCGCACCCACCTGGCCCCTGATCCTGGCGGGCGCCGTCATCACCGGTGTGGGACTGGGCGGCTGCGACGTCCTGATCACGCAACTGCTCATCGTCGGCACCGGCGCCCGCGGCCCGGCCCTGGTCAACATCGCGCACGCCTGCTTCGGCCTGGGCACAGCCGCCGCCCCCGCGCTGATCGCCGCGGTCGGGGCCGCCCAGTACCGCATCGTCTTCGCCGTGATCGCCGTGATGGGCCTGATCGGCGCGGCCACCCTCAAGGGCGTGGCTCCCTCGCCGGGCCCGCACGAGCTGGTCCCCAAGGCCGGGCAGCACACCCACCACAGCCCGCGCCGCCGGGGCCTCGGCGTGGCCGTCGCCTTCGGCTTCCTCGCCCTGTACGTCACGCACTTCGGCGCCCAGTCCGGAATCGGCAACTGGGAACCCACCGTCCTGGCCGACCAAGGCTTCACCGCATCCGGCGCCGCGCTGGCCACGTCCGGCTTCTGGCTGGCCATGGTCGCCGGCCGGTTCGTCGCGGCCGCCCTGCACCGGCGCGTCGGCCTGGCCCCCCTCGTGGTGGCCAGCTGCATCGGCATGACCGGCGCGTCCGCCCTCGCCCTGCACGGCTCGATGACCGCCTGGGCCTACCTGCTGACCGGCTTCTTCATCGGCCCCATCTTCCCCAACGGCCTGACCTGGATGGCGACCACCGGCCACGCCCACGGCAACCGGTTCGCCTACGTCATCGCCGCCTCCATGATCGGCATGGCCCTGGCCCCCGTCGTTCTGGGGGCCGTCATCGGCGCCCACGGCACCACCGCCCTGGCTCCGGCCATCCTCGCCATTGCCGCGCTCACGCTCGCCTCGAGCGCACTGGTGGCCGCGCTCACCCGCACGCGCCGCCCCCGCCCCGGCCACGAGATCACACCCGAGCAGGATCTGGCCGCCGACGCCTCCCGCGCCCGCGAGCACAGCCCGCACTGACCCCAGCCGCACGCGCACGATCCGCAGGCCGGCACCACGACACCGGAAAGGAGCAACTGCCCCGATGCGACCAGCGATGCTAAGCCGCCGCCTCCGGGCTGCGCTCCGGCCCGGCCTGCGCCTCGCGCGCCTCGCGCGCGGCGGCCCGGTAGAAGCCGGGCGCCGTGTCACCGCACAGCGAGCAGATGGCACGGTCCTCATTGGCGGGGTCGCGGTCCATCTCGTAGGCGACGTAACTCTGCGCGCAGCGTGCGCACTTGATGCGGGCCGCCCACGCGTCCTCGACCTCCTCACGCAGGTCGCCCGGGCGGACCAGGACGGCCCTGCCCACCGGCTGCCACCGATCCAGCAGCGCGTACAGGGCGGCGGCGAGGGGGAGGACGATGATGATCGCCCAGGTGGCACCGAAGTCTCCGGCGAAGGCCAGCAGCAGGACGCCGACCGCGGCCGAGCACAGCCACGACGTGAGGCCGGCGGGGTTGAGCAGCGTGAGGCGGCCGGGCCGGAACTCATCCGCCGCCGCCGACGACGGCGCGGTGCGCGAGCGCACGATGTGCACGCACGCGATGGCCACCCACGCGGCCACGAACACGGTCTGGTAGTTGAGCGCGGTCAGCAGGAAACCGATCACGTCCGCCAGCATCAGGACGTAGACCAGCACGCCCGCGACCGCCGCCCAGACATAGCGCGGCCTGAACCAGCGCAGCGCACGGCTGCCGAACGCCTGCAGATTCAGCGACGCCACATAGAAGTTGGTCGTATTGATCCGGCTCTGGGTGACCCACACGAGCAGCACCCCGGCGAACCCCATCAGCGAGATCAGCGCGAAGACCGCCGAGGTCTCCGAGAACGCCCCGCGGATGTCGATCGTCTGCGCCAGGAACAGCCCGGCCAGGCCGTTGAGCACGAACGTGACCAGCCAGAACGGCAGGCCGAAGGTGACCCGCGCGTGATACGTCGCGTGCTGCGTACGGGACATCCGGGCGAAGTCCCACAGATACATGATGAAGACGAGCTGGCTGAGGTAGCCGCTGAAGGACAGCACCCAGCCCGGCCCCACAGTGGTGACCGGGCGGGCGGGCATGTAGGAGATCCAGGCGGAGTCGTAACCGAACTCGGCGACGGCCCACACCACGGCGGCCACGATGCCGACGACGTAGACCGGCAGCAGCCAGGCGTTGAACTTGTCCAGCCACACCCTTACGCCGCCGAAGGCGAGCGCGACCGCGACGGCGACCGCGAGCAAGTACCAGACCGGCAGCGGCAGCGTGCCGACGTACTCGTGGAACGCGATCGAGATGATCGACGTCTCGAACGCGCAGTAGTACAGGGCGGTCACCGCCACCAGCAGGCTGACCAGCGCGCCACCCCAGTAACCCATCAGCCGGCGGCTGAACATCGCCAGACTCGTCCCGGTCCGGGCCGCGTAGGGCACCACGATGGCGGCCGCGACGGAGATGACGACCGCCGCCAGCACCATGCCGATCAGGGTGTCGCGCACCCCGACCGCAAGCGCCAGGGTCTGCGGGAAGACCAGCCAGAACATGGCGCTGAACACCGACAGCCACGCCATGGACAGCGAGCCGCGCGAGCTGCGCCAGCTGCGGGGCACCACATGCCCCGAGAAATCGTCGGTGGCGGCAGCCTTCAGCACCGCCGGGTCATCGTGGAAGGAGACCTCGAAAGAGGGGTTGCTCATGTGTGTCCTCGCTGGGTTCCAAAACCTCAACCGGATGCGCTCGAAGCAGGAAGGAGCGCCGAACTGGGCGGGTGCCGTACGCCCGAGAGCCGCGGCGGCCGCGGGGCCGCCGGGAGGCCGCCCACTGGCGAACCTATTTAGACCAGTGAGGACCATTGGTTGTTGGGGCGAGACGGTACACCGGCCCCCCGGGCCTGTCGACCATCCGGTGAGGAAAAGCCCGCGCGGCACCGCCGCCCTGCTTGCGCGGCCCGGCGGCCGGGCCGGACGCGTCGCCGCTTCCGCCGACGGGCAGGCATGCGGCGGCGCACGGGCGCAGGATCTGGCGGTGAATCAGCGACGTGGGGGCGTCAGCGGCGCGGGCCGGTCACAGGCTGTGGCCGAACAGCTCGCGCGAGACGTGCTGCAGGTGGGCGCGCATGCGCAGCCGGGCCTCGTCGGGGTCTCGCTCCTCGATCGCCCTGACGATGGCCTCGTGCTCCTTGCAGTAGTTCTGCTGCAGGCCGGGACTGTAGGTGCGCTGCTTGAGCCGGCCCCACACCGGCTGGTGCCGGCTGTCGATGAGCAGCCGGCTCGTCTCCACGATCAACGGATTGTGGGTCGCGACGGCGAAGCTGTGGTGCAGGAGCGTGTCCCAGTGCTCGAACTCCGCGGAGCTGGCGGCCTGCTCGCCCTCCTGGTGACAGCGCCGCATCTCCCGCAGGTCCTGCTCCGTGGCGGAAATGACGGCGGTGGGCAGGAACTCCGGCTCGAGCACCAGACGCGCCTGCATGATGTTGACCGGACTGGGCGCGCCCGCCTGCGCGGCCGGCTCGGCCTCCGTGCCGGGCGCGACGAAGGTGCCGCGCCCCACGTGCCGCACGACCACACCCTCGTCCGCCAGGGACTTCAGCACAGACCGGACCACCGCTCGACTGGCTCCGGTCGACGCGGCGAGGTCGCGCTCCGTGGGCAGCTGGGCGCCAGGGGCAAGCTTCTCCTCGCTGATCACCTGCGAGATGTGCGCACGGACCACCGCCGCGGGCCCCACTGCCTGCACCCCTGCCACCTCCCCGGAACAACCAATGCGACCCATCGCGGCCGCCACCGTCTGCTTCTGCTGGAGGACCGGCATGCAGCCCCTCCTCCTGAGCCCAGGAGCCTAGCAGGCGAGCCCCAGGCCAGCGCGCGACATCCCGGCCCGAGCGCCCCCTGCAGGAGGCGCGTTCCAGCCGCCGACGCTCCCCTCCGCCGCAGCGCCGACCGGTCGATGGGCAACCCGGTCGACCGCAGTTCCACCGTCGCCGGCGACGGTGCCCCGCCTGCTGGCCGGGTGCCGGAAAACCGCTGCTCGCAGGCTGCCGCTCAGGGCGGCGGGCGGGGGGCCTGCCCCGTGCCGGGCGACGGAAGGGGGCTGCTGCGCAACCGTTGACGGCCAACCAATCGATACCTATGGTGAGCCGAAGGTTCACATTGGTTTCGCGCAACCGGAGGATCAATGCGCTTCGCGCGCTCACAAACGGAGAACTACGGGCCGGTTCTGTGCGTACTGGACGAACAGGGCGCCGAGCCCCGCATCGTGTGGGACGAGAAGAACCAGCGGCCCTACACCCGCCTCCAGGAACTCGTCGGACTCTCGGGCGACGAACTCGCCCGGCTGGCCACCCGCCCGGGACCTCCCGGCTGGAAGCCGCTGGCCCCCCTCGTGCCGGACCGCAACATCTTCTGCGTCGGCCGCAACTACGCCGACCACGCCGCCGAGTTCGCCCGCAGCGGCTTCGACGCCACGCACTCCGCCGGCGTCGCCGAGGTGCCCGACAAACCCGTCATCTTCACCAAGCCGGCCCATTCCGTCATCGGCCCCGGCCAGGAGATCGACCCGCACACGGACATCACCTCAGCCCTCGACTACGAGGGCGAGATCGGCATCGTGATCTCCAAGCCCGGCTACCGCATCCCGCGGGCCGACGCCCTCGACTACGTCTGGGGCTACACCCTCATCAACGACGTCACCGCCCGGGACATGCAGCGCGACCACAAACAGTGGTTCCTGGGCAAGTCCCTGGACACCTTCTGCCCGATGGGCCCCTGGGTGACCACGGCCGACGAAGTCGACCCCGACAAGATCACACTGCAGACGTTCGTCAACGACGAACTCCGCCAGGACTCCGACACCTCCCGTCTGATCTTCGACATCCCGGCCATCATCGAGACCCTCTCCGCCGGAATCACCCTGCAGCCGGGCGACGTGATCGCCACCGGTACCCCCCAGGGCGTCGGCATCGGTTTCAACCCCCCGCGCTACCTCCAGCCCGGCGACGAAGTCGTCATCAAGGCCAGCGGCCTGGGAGCCCTGCGCAACACCATCGCCCACCCCACCCCGGCACACACCCCCACAGGAGGAGCCACCCAGTGACCATCAGGCAATACCCCGTCCACGTCGAGGCGGACGGCAAAAGTGTGCAGACCCGCGTCCTGGACGCAGGATCGGGCAGCGACCTCGTCCTGTGCATCCACGGCGTCGGCTCACGGGCCGACCGGTTCACCCCCCTGCTCGAGCCCCTGGCCGCCCAGGGCTACCGCGTCCTCGCACTGGACCTGCCCGGCCACGGCTTCGCCGACAAGGGCTCCCTCCCCTTCACCGTCCCCTACTGCGCCGACATCGCCAGCAAGGTCGCCGCCCAGTACGCCCACTCGCGGCTGACCGTCATCGGAACATCCCTCGGCGGCCAGATCGGCGGCTACATGGCACGCAACTTCACCACCCCGGTGCACCGCCTGGCCATGGTGGGAACCCTCGGCGTCGTCCCGCTCGACGAGAAGGAGGGCGCCAACATCAGCCAGGTCATCCTCAAGCAGCGCGGCGTCGAGGACTGCCGACGCAAGCTCACCGCCCTCATCCACGACAGCGCGCGGGTCACCGACGCCTGGGCCCTGGAGGAATCTAGGATCAACAACTCCGCCGGCGCCGACGCCTCCTTCGACGCCATCGGCCGCCACTTCGAAGGCCCCATCAACGACCACCTCATCGCAGCCGACGCCCAGCGCCTCGCCGACCAGGGGGCACCCGTCGGAATGATCTGGGGCAGCGAGGACACCATCGTCTCCGCCGAGACCGGGCGCGCCAGCATGGACCGCCTGCCCGACCTGCCCATGGCCTGGATCCGCGACACCGGCCACGCCCCCTACTGGGAGCGGCCGGCCGCCTTCATCGACGCCCTCAACTGGATCTTCGCCGACACCGCCACCCGGCACGGCCGCGAACGCACCTTCTGAACGCCCACAGCCCACCCAGGCTCGCCAGCGACCAGCCACACCCCACCGAACAACCCCATCCTCTGAACGGGAGCACCCCATGTCCGTGAAGTTCACCCCGCACATCCCCGACCTCGGCAAGCTGTACGGCGCCTACTCGCCGGCCTCGAGCGGGACCGGAACCGTGCACTCGATCGCCGGCCAGCTGGGAGGACTGCCGGACGGCTCCCTGCCCGGCGACGGCAGCATCTACGCCCAGACCAAGCAGTCCTTCGCCAACGTGCAGACCGTCCTCAACGGCATCGGCCTTACCTTCGCCGACGTACTGCGCTTCAACACCTTCATCGTCGACCGCGCCTCCATCCCCGAGTTCATGGACGCCCGCCGGGAAGTCTTCGCCGAGATCTACCCCAACGGCGAATACCCGCCCAACACCCTCGTCCTCGTCTCCGGCCTCGTCGAAGAGCAGTTCAGCGTGGAGATCGAAGCACTCGCCATCGGCTAAACCCAGCGGCCCACCGCGAGCGGGCGGCGCCCACGCTTCTCCCCAAGCAGTCGGCACCGCCCGCCCGCGGACCCGCCCCACCTGTACGCCCGGTGCGTTCGAAGCGACCAGCAAAACCGCAAGCCCGAGACCCCCGCACCACGGAGGCCCCGGCGGAAAACGGCAAAGAGCAGGAGTTGGACAATGGCGAAGCAGTGGATGTTGATCGAAGGCGGGGACGTCATCACCGGCGATGGCTCCACCATTCTGCGCACCTGTGACGTCCTCGCCGAAGGCGACCGGATCGTCAAGTTCGGCAGCGTCGACGCAGAAACCGACATACCCCGCGGTGTCACACTGCAGCGCATCGACGCCCGCGGCAAAACCGTCATGCCCGGACTGATCGACGCGCACTGTCACATGACCTACGGGCTGGCGCGCACCGAAGAAGAAATCAGCATGTACACCCCGGCCGAGCTGCGCACCCTGATCGCCGCGGCCAACATCGAAAAGGTGCTGCACGCCGGGGTGACCAGCATCTCGCAGCCCGGCGGCTCCTTCTACATCGGCGTCGGCCTGCGCGAAGGCATCCGGCAGGGGCTCGTGCACGGCCCCCGCATGACGACCGCCGGCCGGTACCTGACCACGAGCAACGGCCTCACCGACTGGTTCCCGGACACCACCGGCAACCCGGAGGCCAGCACCGGACGGCTGACCAACACCGCGGACGAGATGGTCTCCGAGATCCGCCACCAGGTGAAGAACGGCGTCGACCTGATCAAACTGGCGGACAGCCCGTTCGGCGAATTCCAGGCATTCAGCAACGACGAGATGAAGCTGTGCGCCGACACCGCACACCGCTTCAACCGGCGCATCACCATCCACGCCCGGGGCTCGGACGAGGTCGGCGCGGCCGTCGACGCGGGCTTCGACCACATCATGCACGGCAACATGATGACGGACGAGGTGATCGACAAGCTCGCCCAATCCCAGATCCCGCTGATCCCGACCCTGCTGTTCATGCACCACATCGTCGAGTTCTCCCACCTGTCCGGGATCCGCCCCAGCATCGCCGAGGCGACCAAGCGCATGAACGAGAAGACCATGGACTCGCTGCACCGGGCCCATGCGGCCGGCGTCAAGTTCGGCATGGGCACCGACAGCGGCTTCGCCGTCGTCCCCTACGGCGAGTTCCACGCCCGCGAACTCGAACTCCTCGTGGAATACGCCGGGATGACGCCCCTGGAGGCCATCCGCGCCGGCACGCTCAACAACGCCCCCATGGTCGGCCTGGAGGGCGAGGTCGGCGAGGTCGCCGTCGGCAAGCTCGCCGACCTGATCGTCGTCGACGGCGACCCCAGCGTGAACCTCAAGCTGCTCTACACGCCGGGCAAGATCACGCATGTCGTCCTCGCCGGCGAACTGCAGACCTTCCCCGACGACATCCGCACCCGTTTCCTGCGCAACAACTACCTGCCGCACGACTACGGCTTCGAGGTCATGTCCTACGAGCGCGCCTTCGAGGGCGGCGAACGCCCGGTCACCCAACTCGACTGGAGCACCGAGCAGCGCGAGGACCTCGTCTCGGACCTGCAAAAGCGCGAGCACGAGGTCGCGGCCGCCGCCGAATAGCGCACCGCACTTCCAGCGGTCGGGGCCGGACCCCGACGCTTCACCGCCCGGCCGCCGGGTCAACCCGGCGGCCGGCCACCCCCCAACCTTCGCTCGACACCTCGCAGCACACCGCACAACGTCCCAGACCAGACGCAACCGTTGACAGCTCCGCCCCGGCACGGCCGCCCCCGCGCCTGTGCCGTACTCAACACCGCACTCTGACGGCTCCACCCCGATCCAGGCACTTTCCAACGCATCTTGGAGGTCTACGGATGGCACCGCGAACCGCAGAAATAGCAGGAGCCGGCCTGGCCGGTCTCACCCTGGCCACCCGGCTCGCCCAACTCGGCTGGCACGTACGGCTGCACGAGCGCAACGACGAACTGCGCATGTACGGCGCCGGAATCTGGCTCTGGGAAAGCGGCCTGCAAACGCTCGAGACCCTCGGGGCCTTCGACCAGGCCACCAAGCGGGCACGCACCATCCGCGAATGGCGCATCGCAGACCACCGCGGCAAGCCGCTGATGTCGCGCTACACCGGCCCCGGCGACCGCATGCTCCTGCCACCCCGGGCCGACCTCTACGCCGCTCTGATCGCCCGCGCGGAGTACTACGGCGTCGACATCGTCACGTCCTCACTGGTCACCGGAATGTCCGCGGACGGCCGAATCGAGTACGCCAACGGCAAAACGAGCCGCGCCGACCTGGTCGTCGCCGCAGACGGCGCGTACTCCCGCCTGCGCGAATCGATCTTCTGCACCGCATGGATGGACTTCGGCAGTCAGGCCGGCATCCGCATGCTCATCGACCGCTCCGACGACCAACCCGACGACACGATCATCGAGTACTGGCACGGAGCACGGCGCCTGCTGTTCAACCCCTGCACCGACGAGCAGGACTACATCTTCCTCAGCGCCCCGGTCGGGGACGACCGCGCCGGACGACTCCCCGTCGACCGCGATCTATGGGCCGCGGACTTCCCTGCTGTCGCCGACCTCGTGCACCGCTTCGCCGAAGACGGCCGGTGGGACCGCCTCGTCAACGTCCGCTGCCGACGCTGGAGCGCCGGCCATGCTGCTGTCCTCGGCGACGCCGCCCACGCCATGCCGCCCAACCTTGGACAGGCCGCGAACACCGCCTTCATCAACGCGATGGCCCTCGCCGCCCTCGCGGAACAGAACAAGGACATCACCACCGTGCTGCCCGAATGGGAGCGACGACAGAAGGCCATCACGGACCATGTGCAACGCTGGTCCTACTACTACGGCTTCGTGCTCGGCCACTGCCCGAGCCCATTGCTCGGAACCCGCGCCCGCACGCTCGGGCGCCTGTCCCAGACCCAGTGGTTCGACCGGAACCTCAACCGCGGCGCCCGGCACCAGCCAATGGGTTCCCTGGCAGTCCACTGACCCGCTCGGCCGCCTGGAAGCAGAGACGGCCCCCAGGCCAGGGCTGCGCCTCCCGACTGCTTCTGCCTTGCCGCCTCGTTTGACGCGACGTATGTGCGCCACCACACGTCCGCATCTTGCTGGCCACCTGGTCTTCGTGCGCCCGGGCATGGGGATAGGCAGACCAAAGCAGACCATTGCCCGGGTCGCGACGGCAACGATGACGCCTTCGTGGGCGAGAACCTCGGCCACGAAGGCGGCCATCGCGAACCCGACCCGGCCGCCCCGCGGGGGGAGCGAGCGCTACGTACGAACGGGTGCATCAGGCGGGTCAGGCGTCCGGGCCGTCGTCTGACA
Organism: Streptomyces sp. SID9727; assembly: GCF_010550605.1. GTDB lineage: Bacteria > Actinomycetota > Actinomycetes > Streptomycetales > Streptomycetaceae > Streptomyces. The sequence goes on along the minus strand of NZ_JAAGNI010000136.1, from coordinate 77,720 downwards.
TTTTCTCGTCCAGCACCCGCAATAGTGCGTGCATGTTGAGCAGGGCTGGCAGGACGTACTCCTGGCGCACGGAGGCGTAGGGCCCGGCTACGGCCGCCCGCCCCCAGGCCCGCTTCGACATGAGCACCCATGCCAGCCGGCGCAAACTCGACGCCGTCGAGCAACTCGCCGTCTTGGCCGAGAAGGCCGGGCACACGCTGATCGAACTGGCCGTCGCCTTCGTCATCAACCACCCCGGTGTCACCTCGGGCATCATCGGCCCGCACACCATGGAGCAGCTGGAGGCGTTCCTGCCGACCGCGGACATCACCCTGTCCGCCGACGTGTTCGACGCGGTCGAACCGGATCGGACTGCCTACAACTATCGCCGACGCCAGCGCACATGCCTACAGAAAAGCGGATGGCCTACACATCGTCGGGACGCGACATCAGTCCTGCGCCGGCGAGGTATCCGGCCTGAGTCCCTGCTACCACCGACCCTGGTGTGGGGCACTCCGCAGTTCCGAATAGCGTGCTGTACCAACAACGGCCATGCAAGGGCCTTCTTGGAGAGTTGGATCAGCGGTCGCGGGAGTACGCGATGCGGGGGTCAACCGGCCGGACCGCTGCTGTGGTGACGGCGGAGGCGGGGACCGGCGCCCTGCCCGGGATACGGGCGCGGGCTGGGCTGGCGGCGAGCGCGGCGGCGCTCAACGGAGACGCGCGAGCGGGACCATGGCCGCGCTCCCTATCGGCGGCCGGCGTCGCAACAGAGCGGGTCCGGGCCGTCACCTCTTGAGCGAGACGGGGCTGCACTGCGACTTGGAGCCCCGAACGGTGCAGGGCCACCGTGGCGTCGGCGACTTTCCCCAGCGCCTCGACGCGATCGGTGGTCGCGGGGAGCGTGTAGACGTCCAGGCTCGAGTTGTGCCGCCAGCCGTCCTCCACCAGCGCGAGCGCGCTAAGGGCGGAGACACGGTCGTCGAGGGCTGCGATGATGCCGAGCTGCGGGTGATCGGCGAAGGCGACGTCTGGTTCACCGAGCGGACCGCGGTCGCGTACCTGTGCCGTGTCGGGCGCCAGTGCAGGGTCAAGCGCGGCGTCCACATCGACCTGGTAGCCGGCCTTGCGCAGCAGCTCGATGGCCCGCCTCGTACGGCCGTGACCGTCACGGTTTTGGTCGGCCAGCGCGTACAACGTCGCCTGGTCGGCAACGGGATGGAAGTCGAATCCCCTTAGCATCCAGGAGCTGGCCGCGAGGTTCTTCGGGTTCGCGGCGACGATGCCGTGGACAGGGTGGTGGCCGAAGGCCAGGTCGGGCAGCACATCGTAGTGGCTGGGCATGGGAGATCCATCCGAGGCGGGTGCGGTTGCAGGTGCGGGCGACGGGCGGATCAGTTCTGGTGGTGCGGTGCACGGAGGACTCCTGGGCGGTTACAGGTGCGGGCGACGGGCGGATCAGTTCTGGTGGTGTGGTGCACGGAGGACTCCTGGGTCGCGGTCGGTCAGAGTCGGGGAGCGGATGAGGGACGAGCCGGCGACGGTGCGGCCCGCGCGGAAGACTCCGTCGGCGGACCGGTCGGGGGCACGCGCTGGCCGATCGACGGTGAAGGGGTGAGAGCGACACGCGCCCGGGATGGAGCGGAGCCGGGTGGGAGCACGTTGGCGGCGCGCTCCTTGCCGGATCGTTCCTGCTCCTGGCGTGGCGGTACGCCAAGCTGGTCCAGGCGGGCGTCGACGGCGGCGAGGAGATCCGGCACGCTGCCGCCGTGGCGTGCATGCGGACCGTTCGGCTCGGAGTCGTAGATCACTTCGTAGACGGCAGGCTCGACGGATCGGTGGCGGGTGACCATCCAGCTTTCCGAGGACTCGGGGTGCGGCTCCTGTGGGGGCGAGATGATCAGCGAACTACCGTCGGGAAGCTCGGCGTGGACGATGTAGTCGTTGAGGCCGTACTCGACGGTGCACTCCAGGCCGCGCTGCCCGAGCATGGAACAGAGGGCGGCCTGAAGGTGCCGCGGATCGGATGCGGAGGGCGGGGGCGGGCCGTCGCGGTGCATGGAGTTCTCCGTTGCGAACGCCCCGCCGGACGGTGTGAGCCGCCGGGAGTGTGGGCTGGGGGAGTGCGGTGATCCATGAGGATCCGGTGATCGGGCGTTTTGGTGCGGCCGTGACTGCGCGCTAGGGATCACCGCGACTGACCTGGAGCCGGCGGATGCGGCGCCGGGGGGACTGAGGGAGAGGCGGGTGACGCAGCAGGGGTGTTGTGAGGGGACCGGGTCAGGGCGACGCGCGCCCGTTCGGTCTGCGCCGGCCGTTCGGTGTCCGCCCGGTGAGCGAGGAGTTCGCCTATACGCACCAACGCCGGTCCCTGATAGGACAGTTCGTGTGCGTAGTGCCAGCCTTCGGTGTTGCGGTGCTCCTCGGCGCGCTCCTGGTAGAGGTGGAGCACGCTCGGTTGTGAACCGTCCATGAGCGCCATGACGCCGTCCCACTCGTGCCGCAGCTCCTCCGCCCGGAGAAGGGTGGTGTCGATCCCGCGCAGCCGACGGAGGTCGTCACTGATCGGCCCCTCGACGTAGTCGGGGCCGTCGGCGGCGGCGCGGACCCCGGCCAGCACTTCGGGTCCGTGGTCGAGGAACACCTCGGCGTGCTTCCACGCGTCGGCGTCCCGCTTGACCTTCCCGTCCCCGTAGACCTTGTCGTCCAGCGGCCAGCCGTCCGCGTCGCAGAGGGAGCCCGAGACTGCATCCCACGCGTCGGACGCCTCGTTGATGCCGGCGGCGGCCGAGGCCAGTGCCGGGAGGTGCCGTCGCCACGCCAAGGGCTCTGCGACCTGCGGCGGCTGGTCATCATCGGAGAAAGGAGAAGTAGAAGTAGCAGACATGATCGATCCCTTTTGCTGAGCTGGGCGTTGGGCTACGCCGCCATGCGGGCGTCGGTGTCGAACAGCTCCCGCTCGGCCGGGTGGAGGATGTGCTGGGTGATGAAGCTGCGACCGGCGACCTTCCACAGGCCCCGGCCCTTGGTCAGGGCGGACACTGCCTGGGTCTCGACACCGGTCAGGCCGAGCAGGGATGCGGCGGCAGCGAGCTGGTCCGGCTCCTGGCGGTAGATGATGCGGGTGGAGCAGTCGGCGAGCAGGCCCTCGGCCAGCACGCGACCGCGCGAGCCGGCGTCGCCCGCCGAGAGCAGGTCCGACAGCCGGTGGATCACCATCAGGTTCGCGATGCCCAGCCCCCGTGAGAGCTTCCATTGGCTCTGCATCCGCTCCAGCAGGCCGACGTGCCGCATCAGCCGCCACGCCTCGTCGTAGATCACCCAGCGTCGACCGCCATCGGGATCGGACAGGGCTGACTCCATCCACGCGCTCGCACACGTCATCGCGAGCACCAGCGCTGTGTCGTCGCCGGAGCCGCCGAGACGGGAGAGGTCGATGGACAGCATCGGTGTGGTCGGGTCAAACGACACCGTGGACGGGGCGTCGAACATGCCGCTCAAGTCGCCGTGCACAAGGCGTCGCAGGGCGTGGGCGAGATCCTGGGCGGCCGAGCCGAGGTGTCCGGCCTGGTGGCCGAGAGCCTGGTCGAGGCGTTCGGGGGAGCCGAGTACGTGCGCGATCTCGCCGAGCAGCGGCACCGTGCCCTGACCGATGGCATCGGCGACGACCAGGTCCAAGGCGAGGTCGAGAGCGGTGTGTTCCATCGGCAGCAGATCGCGCTTCAGCACGGTACGGGCGAGGCCGGCCAGGAGCAGCAGCCGGCGCTTGCGGACCTCCGTGCACCAGTCCTCCTTGCTGACGGAGGCGGGGCGGGCCGGGGCATCGAGCGGATTCAACCGGCCCGGGAGCCCTGGACCCAGGGCGATGCTGTAGCCGCCGAGGGCCTGCGAGACGCCGGTCCACTCTCCCTTGGGGTCGCAGGGGATGTAGACGCGGTAGCCGTGGGCGATCGACCGGGTGGCGATCGACTTCGCCAGCGCCGACTTGCCCATGCCGATGATCCCGGCCAGAACTGCGTTGGGGTTCGTGAAGCCTTCGATCCGGCCGCTGTTGTAGAGCGAGAACGGATCGAAACAGAAGGCCGCCTCCGCGTGCACATCGCGGCCGATGAACACCCCTTCGGCGCCCAGGCCGCCCTCGGCCACGAACGGGTACGCGCCGCTGGCTGTCGCGGTGGTCATCCGGTGGGCGGGCAGGTCGAGCTTGCCGCCGCGGGCGGACGCCGGACCGGGGCGACCCGCGAGCGGATAGGTGGGCCGCAGATCCGGGTCGAGGGTCTGCTCGGCGCGGTGCTTGGGCGGGCTTCCGGCGAGGCGTGCCTGGCGGCGAGCCTCGGTGAAATCGGCTCGGGCGGCCCGCTGCTCGGCGCGTGTCGTCTTATGGGGCACGAACAGGGGGGAGGCACTGGCGCGGGTACGGGGCATGACGTTTCTCCAGGTGAGGGATGGATCAGCGGCGGACGAGGCCGGTGAACGGGGCGTGCAGGTCGGCCGGGGTGGTGCGCCGCCGCACGAGATGAGCGGTGCGCTGGTGGCGCTGGCAGATGGTCAGTTCCGGTGCGCCCTCTGGAAGGCCGGTCTGGCACGCCTCCGGTTCGGGGACCTCGCCGGAATCCGGGCGGGGTGCCGCGTGGTAGGCGGCGTGGAGGTGCTCGGCGGCCTGCCAGATGCGGGTGCGGGCGGTACGGAGCTGGTCGCCCTCGATCGCCACGAGCTGCCCGGTGCGACCGGCGTGGGCGTCGAGCAGCCCGTACAGCGAGACGAGGTGGGCGTGCAGGGCGTCCAGTTCGGCCCGGGTGGTGACCAGCGGGCTGCCCGGGATGTTGAGCGCCCGGTGGAAGTCGAGTGCGGCGGTGGCGAAGGGCACGAAGTCCTGCGCGGTCGGGCTGGTGGTGCGGGACATGAGGGTGCTCCTTCGAAGGGAAGGGTCAGGCAGCGAGCGCGAGCGGCAGGGCGGCGGCGGCGAACGCCTCGGCCTGCTGCCAGGTCAGCGGCCGGAGATCGAGCTGGGCGCCGACAGCGGCGGTCTCCACGACGGCGCAGGCGGTGCGCAGCTCGTCCTCGGTGTCGGCTGAGACGGTCAGCAGACCGGTCAGGGCGACATCGGCGTGCCCGGCGATGAGCTGGCGTTCGCGAGACTTGATGTCCTGGTACTCGAGTGAGTCCGCCTCGGAGTCGACCTGACCGCGCCGGGCCCGTTCGGCGGCGTCGGCGATCACGCTGGACTTCTTGCGCTGCACGTCGCGCAGGGCGGCGTCGAGGTTCTTCGGCTCATAGGAGAGCGACAGCGTGCGCCGGACGCCGCCGGTGAAAAGGAGCTGGTGCAGGAACCCGGCCGACGTCTCGGTGCGCGGCCAGTTCTCCACCCAGTAGGTGGCGTGCACGGCGGAGTCAGTGGCGATGTGGTCCGCCTTTTCGACGACCACGACGGGGCCGGCAGCGGCGGGCTCGGCCTCGGGGCGACCGGCCGTGGACCAGCGGTCGAGTGTCGCCAGCGCCTTCGGGTCGTAGGAGGTGCGCACCACGGCGGCGATCTCGCGGGCTGTGAGCCAGCCCGTCGGGGTGAGACCGGCGGTCCGCGCCGCCTGGTCGAACGTGGAGGTGAGCTGGGCGAGGACACTGAAGGCACCGGTGAGACCGCCACCGGCCTGGTTGATCAGCCGACGGGCCGCCTTGGTGTCCAAGGACACCGCGACGTACGCCTCGTGCGGGGCGGCTGCGGGGCCGGCGCTCTGGATCAGCTCGTTGTAGATCGCGCCGGCCATTGGGGTGTCGGGTCGGCCGTGCTCTTCCCAGTAGCGGCGCAGCGCGTCGCCGGAGTCGGGGATGGTGCGCTCGATCACCTGGATGCGGGCGATCTGTCCGGTACGGGCGAGGGCCGCCAGCGCGCGTCCCCAGCCGCCGACGTTGGCCTGCTGGGTGCCCGGGTCGAGCAGGGCGTAGGCGCGGGAGGAGACCTTGACCACCGCGGTCAGCGTCCCGGTGTGCGGGTTGTGGACGGCGCCGTACTTACCGTCGGGAGCGGTGGCCACGCGCAGGCTGGCGGCAGTGCCGGGAAGGTGCAGCAGCCCCTCGCGGGTCGGCCGGCGGGAGGGCCGGGTGAGCCAGACGAGCTGGCCTCGCATCCGGCGCAGCGCGTAGCGGACGACGATCGGGGCCCAGTCGGCCAATGCGCGGCCTCGGTGGCGGACGAAGACGAGCAGGGCGATGACCGCCCACAGCGGTATGAGCTGGAGAGCGCCGACCACGCCTCGGGCGAGGATGACGGTGAGAAGGAGAAGGCCGGTGAGTCCGGCGACGGCCAACTGCGGGACGGTCAGGCCGAGCAGGACGCCGCGCCTGCTGCGGTGGGGAAACTTCACGGTGGGCGTGGAGGACTGGTCCTTGCCGGACATGGTGGTTCCAGACGGTGGGAGCGGGCGGAGGACGGGGCGCGCGGCGGTCTTCTGGACGTCATGGCGAAACCTTCCTGTTGATCGGGCAGAGGCGGGGGCAGGCCGTGGAGTGCGGCCCGCCCCCGGGGATGTGGGTCAGGAACCCGACGGCGGCTGGGTGGGATACACCCAGTTGCTCGGCGTCGGAGAACCGGCGGCCGACGGCGTGGGGCCAGCAGGCGGCATGGAGGTCATGTTGCCGCGCGGAGCCGCTGCGGCTGCGAGTTGACCCGAACCGCCCGAGACGCCATGGGCAGTCGATTCGGACCCATCCGGTTCGTCCTCGCCGGGCCGGGTGATCAGCGGCGGGATCCCGGGGCGCTGGATCAGGGCACGGCCCTTGTCGCCGGAGGCGTTGGGGTCCTCGCCGTACCGGAAGCGGGTCTGCTGCTTGGGCGGCCCAGCGTCGATCCCCTCCTTGCTGAGGTTGGTGCCCGAGGGGTTGATACCGGAGGCGACGCCATCGGTCCCTGCCCCGGGGACCTGGTTCGGCCCCTGCGGAGCGGGGGTGCCGGTGCTGGCCCGCATCGCGAGGCTGCCCACGGTCTTGGCCGCTCCGGCGGCGACTGCCATGCCGGCGACGCCGGTACGGTGCATGTCGTCGTGACCACCACCATCGCTGGCCCAGTGCACGAACTTGTACGTCGCGTAGGGGCAGAGCAGCACCAGGACCATCACGACGATGCCGGCCATCGCGTCGGACAGGGCCGCCATCCCGTCGCTGGCGTCGGTCTTGCCCATGGCGGAGACGCCGATGAGGAAGACGACGGTCATCAGGAGCTTGGAGACGATGAGGGTGCCGGTGGCCTCGATCCAGCCGCGCCGCCACCGCTTGGCGACCTCCCAGCCGCCGCCCGCCCCGGCGAACACGGCGAGCGCGACCATGATCAGGACGCCGACCTTGCGGGCGACCATCACGCCCCAGTAGAGGAAGGCGCCGATCGCGCACCCGAAGGCGACCAGCGCGGGCACACCCCAGCCGAGGCCGTACATGGCCCCCATCTGATCGACCTTGATCACACGGCGGATCGCATCGTCGATCGAGGTGTTGGCGGCTTTGAAGAGGCCGTCGGACAGCGCGTCGACCACGGTGATGGCGACGGTGGTGAAGGCGATGGCGGAGAAGCTGAACAGGACTCCGGTCATGGTGCCGAACGCCGCCTTGGCGAGTGCGCGTTCGTCTCGGCGCCAGGCCGCGGTCATGAGCTGGATGCAGAAGATGCCGACGGTCAGGGCGAGGCCGATGGGCAGCAGCAGCTCGTAGTTGTCGCGGAACCATCCCGCGTTGAGGTCGATCGCCGTCGTCTTGTTGACGGCCTTGGCGGCCAGGTCGGCCGCGCTGGACGCCAGCTCACCCGCCGACTTCGCGATCCACGCGCCGAGACCGTCGGTGACGGTGCCGGCGGGGTTGGTGGCGAAGTCGACAGCGCCGCACACCTTGTCCATCAGCGGGAAGTCGCAGACTCCCATGGGTCGTACCTCCGTTCTGGGGCGAGGGTCAGGGAGCGACGGACGGCATGACGCCGACCAGAGCGCAGGGGTGGTTGGGCCGGCACTGGACCGCGAGGGTGGTGGAACGGCTCTCCGCGCCGCCGGCGGCCGAGCCCTTCCAGCGAATCGACTGCTTGCCGGAGACCGTGACGGCGTAGACGTACGCCTGGGTGATCGCCCCGGGGTCGTCCTGGAGGGCCTGGGTGAAGGCGTGCGGGAAGTGGCCCTCGTTGATCTTGGCGGTGGCTGCCTGCTTGTTGGCGGCCATCTCCTTCCACAGCACGGCCGAGGGGACCGCCTGGTCGACGGAGGCCGGATCGGCGTACTTCGACTCCGTGGTCAGCCAGCCGCGCAGCGCCTTGCGCAGCTCGGGCTGCGAGTACGCGTGGGTGTCGTACGACCACAGCGCTGCTGCGGCGGCCTTGCCGTACGTGATCGGGTCGTGGGTTTTCGGCGGGACGGGGAGAGCGCGGGGTCGGGTGTGCGGCCTGGACGGTGCCGCGGACGACGAGGAGGCCGTGGGCGAACTCGACGGTGGCGCAGGAGTATCGGAGGGGCTTCGGCTCTCGCGGGTGAGGTATGCGGCCAGGCCGGCGAGGGCGACGAGCACCGCCAGGACGGCAGTGCCGAGCAGCGCCCGGCGGCGCACGCGAGATGCGCCGCCGGGGTGTGTGGAGTGCTGAGCCATCAGTGGACCTGCGTCCCGAGCGTCGAGAAGAAGGCCACCACGCCGTTGGCCGCACCGAGCAGAAGGGCCGCGCCCGCGCTGACCAGCACGCCCTTCTTCCCGTTCGCCTCCGCCTGGTGACCGCCCGAGTGATGGCCCCAGGCCCATACGCCCGCGCTGACGGCGAGGGCGCCGACCACGGCGATGAGCCCGAAGAGGTTGATCGAGCCCATCACCTGCTTGAGGACGTTGAGGCCGGGGAGTCCGCCCTCGTTCGGCTTGATTCCGGGGTCGTAGGCGAGCTGTATGACCTGGTCAGCGAGATACATGGGAACTCCAGTTCGAGGGAGCGCAGCGCCAAAGCCCGGCGGGGCGAACAAGCGGTGCGAGGGGGGAGGCGAGGAGGGGGAGGAGCGTCGGTCAGACGACTCGGCGGGCCGCGAGAATCCGCGATTTCCAGGACGCGACGGTGGTGATCCGTACGACGTCGCCGGTGTGCGGGGCGTGGACGATCAAGCCCTGGCCGATCGCCATCCCAACGTGTTCCGGTACGGCGGCCGTCCCCTCGGTGAAGAGGAGGTCGCCCGGCTCGAGGGCATCGACCGAGACGGCCTTGCCGTCCTTGACCTGCGTGTACGTGGTCCGCGTCAGGGTGACCCCGGCGGCCTTGTACGCGCCCTGCATCAGGGAGGAGCAGTCGCAGCGGCCCATCGGGTTCTTGCCGTGGGAGTCGGTGCACGTGCCGCCCCACTGATACGGCGTGCCGAGCTGGCCGAGCGCCCACCGGATCGCCGTCTGCACCTTCGGCGGCGCGGAGGCGGGAATCTTGTACTCGTCCGGCAACGCGCCCGCCGGGATGGTGCCGAAGTCCGTCCCGTCGCCGTCCGCCGAACAACCCCCCGCGGAATCGGGAGAGGGGCTGCCGGTGTCGGCAGAACCGGACGGCGACGGGCTCGGCGATGCACCGCCGGCCTCCTGCAGCAAGGGCGCGATGGCCTTCTGCAGCGCGGTGGCCAGCGGCTCCCACTTGGCGTACGCCTCGGGGAAGCCCGACTTCTGCACCGCCTGGGCGGCCTGGGTAACAGAGAGGGACTGCCACCCGGAGACCTTCTTGAGCCCCTCGTAGAACTTCGTCGAGGCGTGCACCGGGTCAAGGATCTGGCTGGCCGTGCCCCAGCCCATCGACGGCCGCTGCTGGAAGAGACCCAACGAATCGCGATCGCCGTAGGTCAGGTTCCGCAGGCCGCTCTCCTGCAGCGCGGTCGCCAGGGCGACGACCTGCCCTCGGGCAGGGATGTTCATCGCGACACCCGTGGCCTGGATCGTCTTGGCGTTGGGCACCTGGTCGGCAGGCGCGTCCAGGCCCGGCACGGAGACCGAGCCCTTGTCGCCGCCGTCCAAGATGGCCTTCACCTGCTTGGCGACGGCGGAGGTGTCCACACCCTGTGCACCGTCGGTCGAGCACGAGGCCGAGGCGGTCCCGGCACCGATGCCGAGAATCGGCAGTGCCAGCAGGAGTGGTCCGGTGGCGCACAGACCGACGAGGGCTCCCGTCGTCTTCTTCACGGCCGCCGCCGTTCAGCACGAGGGCGGTGCGAACCAGACGACGGAGGTGGGTCGGGGCGCGGGTGTGTCAGGGCATGCTGCATCGCAGCGGCTCCTCGGTGTTCGTAGGAGGCGCGGTGCCGACTTCTCGTGCAAAGCCGTCGGCACCGCGCCGATGTGCATCCGCCTCTCGGCGGGCCCAGGTCAGAGGAGTTGGTAGCTCCACGACGCCGGTTTCAGGTCACGCGCGGCAGCCAGCCGCGCTCGTAATCTCAGGCAGTGCACGTGGGCCTCCTCACGGCGCTCGCGGGCAGATGGGCAACATGCCTTCGACGCTGCTCGATTGGACGAGACAGCACGGATAAGCACAGCTCAACGGGGGTGGAGCAACGCTCCTTCCCGGTGGCACGGCGAGACAGTAGACCGGGATTCCGGCCGCACCAAACGACTGCCATCCGAGGGCTCAAAGCAGGGAGCCACCTCGTTAGGTGCGGCCGAAATTCACCGTTAACCTCCGCTGCAACCTCGCACCGGATGCGCGCCGTTGAGCGCTGCCCGGAGCAGGTCCAGACTCCGCCGCGCCCGAATAGAGGCCCTCCCCATGAGCTACACGCTGCACCGAGGCGACGCCCTGACCGTCCTGAAGTCCCTCCCGGACGAGAGCGTCCAGGCGGTGATCACCGATCCGCCGTACAACTCCGGGGGCCGCACCAGCTCCGACCGAACCGGCCGTACCGCTCGCGCCAAGTACGTCACGAGCAACTCGGCACACGACCTCGCCAACTTCCCCGGCGAGAACCGCGACCAGCGCTCCTACCGCTCCTGGCTGACCGAACTGCTCACCGAGGCGTACCGGGCCTCGACCGAGCACGCGGTCGCCATGGTCTTCACCGACTGGCGACAGGAGCCGACCACCTCCGACGCCCTGCAGATGGCGGGATGGACCTGGAGCGGCACGATCCCGTGGATCAAGCCGTCCAGCCGCCCCCGCAAGGGCGGGCCGAAGCAGGACTCGGAGTTCATCATCTGGGGCGTCAAGGGCTCCCTCGACAACACCCGCGACCTCTACCTGCCGGGGCACTACATCGCCTCCCAGCCCCGCAAGGGCCGGGTTCACATCACCCAGAAGCCCGTCGAGGTCATGCAGCAGCTCGTCCAGGTCTGCCCCGAGGGCGGCACCGTCCTCGACCCGTTCACCGGCAGCGGCTCCACAGGGGTCGCGGCCCTGCGCGAAGGACGCCACTTCGTAGGCGTCGAGCTGTCCGCGCACTACGCCGACGTCGCCGAGGAGCGGCTGCGAGCCGAACTGACGAAGGACGACTTCGAGCTGGCCGGACCGGAGGCATGAGCGTGAGAGCGCAGAGAGGCCAGGGCCGGCGGCCCACAGACGCCAGAGGGGCGGCTGGAGCGTCGACTAACCGATGCACCAGCCGCCCCTCCTGTTACGTCAAGCCGCCTCGAACGCCCGCCGGATCAGCGGCGCCGCCTTCTCCAAGTCGGCTGCCGAGACGACGCGGACCTCCAGGTCGCCGGTCCCGAGGTGTCCGATACCGCGCATGTCCCGGGTGAAGCCCTCCTCCAGCTCGACCGTGTCGGGGTCGAGTCTGAGGTACACCAGGATCGCTTCGTGCTTCGGCCGGAAGATCACCGACGCTACGTTCACCAACCGCCGGTAGGCGATGTAGTGCCGCAGGGACGCCACCTCCACCTCGCCCCATGCCGTGAGCGCCTCGTCCAACTCCGCGTACAGGTCCCGCAGGCACTCCGGCACCGCTCCTCCGCCCGCAGGCGGAGAGACCGCCGAAGCCGTCGGCACGCTGTCCGCCACGGGTGCCCGCTCCCGGCCCCGGCGAGACGAGGCAGCGCTCGGGAAGCCGGTCGCGGAGTCCACGAGCAGCAGCCCTAGCAGGCCACCGTCGAAGATCCGGTAGCGCACTAGGTCGATCCGCTCGGGCAACCTCTGCACCGCCACCCGGTCGTGATGCGAGAAGCCCGCCGCGATGCAGATCATCCGCGGACGACGCCAGTCGACGGACTCAGCGACCTCCGCCCCCAGCACCTTCCGCACGAGCGCCTCGAACTCGTGGTGCGCCGACTCCAGCCAGGACAGGTAGGAGACAGCCTGGGACATCACCCCGCTGTCCGAGCCCTTCTTGAACTCGATCACCACCGGGCTGCCGTTCTCATCGAGTCCCAGGGTGTCGATCCGCCCCCGGTGCCAAGGCCCGGTCGGATACTCCGAGGCCAGGAAACGGACGCCCAGCATCTGCTCCAGGCCGGCCTCGACCCGCCGCTGCAGCTCCACCTCCAGCGCAACCGTCGAGCCGGCCAGCTCGACGTCCCGTCCGTTCGCGTCCTGCCGGAACATCATTAGCTCGGCCACCAGCGCCCCCTCCCGCGATCTCTGCAAGGAAGCCAATCGCGCGAACGCCCTGGTTATTCCACTTCTAGCTGGCCGGACCGTCTGGTGGGGTCAGGCTTCACGCTGAGGAGTAGCGGAAAACGCCTGGCTGACGGCGGTGAAGACTGTGACTGAGTGTTCTACTTTGTTCTGATCGCTTCTCCGTGACGGCAACGCCATCAAGTCTGGACGCGTTCAGGGCGGCCAACCACCATGCAGCCACCTGAGCAGCGCGGGACCGTCACGTCGGCGGGAATAGGGCGCCTACATCGTCTGCGGTGATTAGTCGCCCACGAGAGGGAGCGAGCAGCTTGCCCAGCCAGCCATCTTCTTGTGGGAGGAGCGCCTCGATCCTCGTACGCGCGTCACCGCGCGCTTCGGCGTCGTTATCACCGCATAGCCCGTCGTACTTGCGGAGCCGGTCGGCCAACACGTCGTAGAGCCGCACAGCCGCAGCGTGGTTAACCAGCACAATCTTGTCGTGGGCTGCTTCGGCAGCATCGTCCTCGGTAGCGGTCGCCGGGGTGAGTAGGCAGCCGATGACGCGGGTCTTCGCAGAGCGCCTCGTCTCGACCTCGATCTGACCGAGCAGCTGGTTCACGTCACTGCGGTTCAGCGGATGGGGCTCCCCCTTCGGAACGGTTTTGACTTCCCAGACGCGACGTTCGGCCCGCTTGACCGTGGACCACGTCCAGCGGCAGTCAGTGGCGCTCTGTTCCCACTTGGGTGGGCGTTCGCCGCTGGCGCCCACGAGACGAGCAAGGCTGGTCAACCCTTCGCATTGCTGATCGTGGCTACCGATGAGCGAGGCGCGTCCGTCAGACAGCATGCGGTTCAGCCGACCACCGGTTTCACGACGCCACTCGTCCCAGGCAAGGAAGAACCGGTCGGTGTCGTCAGCGGTGTGTTCGGAGCCTTCGAGGTCGGCGACGGTGCGAGCCAGGCGGAGGAACCAAGTGGTCCGGGGCCCGCCAGCGGTGGCGTCCTTCAGCGCCCTACGCGCGGCGACCCGATCTTGTGGGCGTCCACGGTCGAAGTGGGCATGGGCCTCCACATAGCGCCAGAACGCTGCATGCTCGGTTTCTCCAGCCAAAGCAAGTTGGGCGGCTGCTTCACTCGCTTTCTTGGCCGCTCCCGCGTGGTCGCCGAGCCAGAGATCGGTCGCTGCGGAGACCTCGGCGTCGGCGCTGGAGACGTCGCTGCTCCCGCTGGCGCTACGGCCGGGCCGAACCTTGCGACGCGGCCCCGCCGGGGCCGTGGTGTCTGCATCTGCCAGCAGTTGCGCGGCTGGTTGCCAGAAGGTCGTGCAGGCACGCAGGGTGCCATCCCAGCCCCGGTCGTAGATCTCCAGTGAGGCACGGATGGTGGGTTCGGTGCCCGTGGGGATCGACTTGCGGACTGCCGGGTCAGCGAGCATCTGGGCGAAGCTGGGGTCCAGCCCAAGGTAGAGAGAACGGTCGGTCGGTTCGCGATTGGCACGGCCCAGGGCCTGGGTGACTCGCTGGCCGACCCGGTGGCGCATAAAGCTGGCGTCGCCGAGATAGGCAACGACGAAACGTTCAAACTCGCTGCTTGCCTGCGGGACTGTGGTGATGATGACCAGCTTGCACAGGTCGCCAGCGAGGTCGAGTCCGTCGTAGCGGCCAGCGGTGATCAGGTGCCCGGCCGCGACTCGACTCCAGGTGTCAACCATCGAGTCGTCTCCGGGACGGAGACGGTAGACATGGTGCCCGCTGGCGGTGAGGGTCTCCTCAAGGGTGTCCGCCTCGGCGTGGCTGGCGCACAGCCAGGCCGCTCGGCCTCCGGCCGCCTGGGCTTGGGCGAGAGCCCAGCCAAGGACGTTCTGGGCGAAGGCAGGTTCGGCACTGGGATTGAGCACCAGACGTCGTGCGCCGGTCGCGCTAGACGGCAGCGGCGACGCGGTAGTCAGGCGGGTGACCGGCCCGCCGCCGACTCGCCGCTGGAGGTCGTCCATCGAGCCGAGGGTGGCCGACAGGTAGATCCGCTGCTTGGCCCGGCTGTACTGGGTATTGAGCGCAGTTGGGGGGTGGTAGGGGCGGATTTCGATGCCGGAGGGTCCGATCAGGATGCCGCATCGGGTGAGGTGGTCGCGGACTGTGGGCCAGACATACATCGCCTCGTCCCTCAACTCGCGATCCGTGACGAGAGGCGATGCCTCGATGGCATCGCGTGCCGGACCTGTGATCGCATCCCAGTCGCTGAAGGACAGCAGCTCGGGTGGGGTGCCGGGTCGGGCGGAGCCGTCGAGCATCGCGCTGAGTCCGGGGTATGCATCGGTGTGAGCCGCCACCAGCTCACAGATTGTTTGGTAGAGCTGGCGAGCAGGGCCGGGTATGTCGGGGATGCGTAGGGTCTGCAAGCCGCTGAGGGGTTGCTCTGCGAGATGGGCGTCGTCAAAGATGACCAGGTCGGCGGGCTGTGGAACGGGCCTGCTGTTGAAGTAGACCCAATAGTTCATGACACCGACAGCCTGGGCCTGGTGGAAGTCGTCGAGCTTGGCGCCGCCGTAGTCCTTCGAGGCAAAGCGGACAACATCTAGTCCTAGCGCTTCGGCTTCCTCTTCGACCCGCTCGGCGAGTTGGCGGGTGCCGGCCAGGTAGGCCACTGACCACCCGCGGGTGAGGGCGTGATCGGCGATGAGCAACGCCAGCAGCGTCTTGCCTTCACCCGTGGGCATCTCGATCGCCAGATCTGGCGTGTCGAGGTGCTGCTCCGCGTATGCAGCGAGGACCTGGAGCTGACCAGGCCGAAGCTGAGTGAACCTCCCCGATCTGAAATCCGTGAGGTTCTGTTCGAAGTCCGGCTTCGCAGCGTATGCCACCGTTCACCCCTCACTCGTAGAGTAAGAACTCTACGGCGCTGGCGGTAACTCCGCGCTGCTCTCGTTGGCTGACCCGGGCCTCGGCGGGCCCGGCGTCGAAGATGTAGCGGGCCTTGTCGAGATGGAACCCGGTGACCTCGCCGAGGGCTCCGGAGTTGTCGGCGGCCCGGGCCGCCTGTCCGGGCCCGGCGAGTGCGGCCGCCAGCCCGACGAGGGCCACGGTGACGAGGGACCTGAGGCGTCCAGAACGCCCGAGCGTGCTCGATGTTGATCGCATAGGCAGGTTTTAGCGCAGAAACGAGCACGGCACTAGGGTGCGAGAAAGCCCCTCCGGCGATTGAGGAGCGGGGCCAAGGGCGGCGCCCCGTGACCTCAACCCCCTCGCTCTGGAGGGGCATTTCGGAGAACGAACTGCTCGGGGCCCTAGAGCGCGACCTCGAGTAGCGCGTCGACGGCATGACGAGGTCCCGGTGGCGAGCACTCTCCGTGAAGGCTGACGATCGCTCAGGCGTCCCTGACGCCTCGTCACCAATTCAAGATCATCTTGCACGTACGTTGCACGAGATGATGAAAAACAGCGATGATCAATGGAGGGTTGTGCAAGTGTGTAACAGCAGGTCAGAAGGCATTTAGGAGTGTCGTGCCCCTCATCTCCTAGGGGCACGACACTCCTACCGATCAGATGTCCCGGAAGATCTCGATCTGCGCCCCCACCGAGTTCAGCCGCTCCGCCAGTTCCTCGTAGCCGCGGTTGATCACGTACACGTTGCGCAGCACCGACGTGCCCTCCGCCGCCATCATCGCGAGGAGGACGACCACCGCCGGGCGCAGGGCCGGGGGGCACATCATCTCGGCGGCGCGCCAGCGGGTGGGGCCCTCGACCAGGACGCGGTGGGGGTCCAGGAGCTGGAGGCGGCCGCCGAGGCGGTTGAGGTCGGTGAGGTAGATCGCGCGGTTGTCGTAGACCCAGTCGTGGATCAGGGTCTGGCCGTGGGCCGAGGCCGCGATGGCCGCGAAGAAGGGGACGTTGTCGATGTTGAGGCCGGGGAACGGCATCGGGTGGATCTTGTCGATCGGCGCCTCCAGTTTGGAGGGGCGGACCGTCAGGTCGACCAGCCGGGTGCGGCCGTTGTCCGCCGCGTACTCCGCGGTGCGGTCGCAGTCGACGCCCATCTCCTCCAGGACCGCGAGCTCGATCTCCAGGAACTCGATGGGCACCCGGCGGATCGTCAGCTCGGACTCCGTGACGACGGCGGCGGCCAGCAGGCTCATCGCCTCGACCGGGTCCTCGGAGGGCGAGTAGTCCACGTCCACGTCGATCTCGGGCACACCGTGCACCGTGAGGGTCGTCGTGCCGACGCCGTCCACGCGTACGCCCAGCGCCTCCAGGAAGAAGCAGAGGTCCTGGACCATGTAGTTGGAGGAGGCGTTGCGGATGACCGTGGTGCCGTCGTGGCGGGCGGCGGCCAGCAGGGCGTTCTCGGTCACCGTGTCGCCGCGCTCGGTCAGGACGATCGGGCGGCCGGGCGTGACGGAATGGTCCACCCGGGCGTGGTAGATCCCCTCGGTGGCGGCGATGTCCAGGCCGAAGCGGCGGAGCGCGATCATGTGCGGCTCGATCGTCCGCGTACCGAGGTCGCAACCACCCGCGTACGGCAGCTTGAACGCGTCCATGCGGTGCAGCAGCGGGCCGAGGAACATGATGATGGAGCGGGTGCGGCGGGCGGCGTCCGCGTCGATCGCGTCCATGTCGAGCCGGGCCGGCGGCACGATCTCCAGGTCGGTGCCGTCGTTGATCCAGCGGGCGCGCACGCCGATGGAGTTGAGCACTTCGAGGAGGCGGTAGACCTCCTCGATACGGGCCACGCGGCGCAGCACCGTGCGCCCCTTGTTGAGCAGCGACGCGCACAGCAGCGCCACGCAGGCGTTCTTGCTGGTCTTGACGTCGATGGCGCCGGAGAGGCGGCGCCCGCCGACCACGCGCAGATGCATGGGACCGGCGTAGCCGAGCGAGACGATTTCGCTGTCGAGTGCTTCACCGATGCGGGCGATCATCTCAAGGCTGATGTTTTGATTGCCGCGCTCGATGCGGTTCACCGCGCTCTGGCTGGTGCCGAGCGCCTCGGCGAGCTGGCTCTGCGTCCAGCCCCGGTGCTGACGGGCGTCACGGATGAGCTTGCCGATACGTACGAGGTAGTCATCTGACATGCCGAAAGGCTATCTCAGATATGAGATTGCACTCGCGTGGGGGTGTGCCGTTCGGGTGAGAGTGGTGTGCCGGAGGGGGCGGGGGAGTGAAGGGCGGTGCCGGAAACTCCCTCGCGGCCGGGGCCCGTCGCTCGTAGGGTCCCACCTCATGGATTCCGCCGCCACGCACGTGCTCTCCGTCAACATCGGCCGCCCCCGCCCCAACCCCTGGAAGGGGATCAGCGCGACCGGCATCGACAAGCGGCCCGTCGACGGGCCGGTCGCGGTGACCGCCCCCGGGCCCAAGGGCACCGGCGCCGTCGGTCTTGCCGGTGACCGGGTCTACGACGTGAAGCACCACGGCGGCACCGACCAGGCCGTCTACGCCTACGCGCGCGAGGACCTGGACGGCTGGGAGGCCGAGCTCGGCCGGCCGCTCGCCAACGGGGTGTTCGGCGAGAACCTGACCACCCTCGGCGTGGACGTCAACGGCGCCCTGATCGGGGAGCGGTGGCGGATCGGGCCGGACGTCGTCCTGGAGGTGTCGTGCGCGCGGATACCGTGCGGGACCTTCCAGGGCTGGCTGGAGCGGGACGGCTGGATCAAGCGGTTCACGCGGGCCGCCCTGCCCGGCGCGTACCTACGGGTGATCGAGCCCGGTGAGATCCGGTCCGGCGACCGTCTTGCGGTCGTGCACCGGCCCGCGCACGAGGTGACCGTCGCGCTGGAGTTCCGGGCCACGACGCTGGAGCCGGAGCTTCTGCCGCGCCTCCTCGTCGCCGACGCGCTGCCCGACGAGACGAAGGAGGCGGTCCGCCGCCGCACCGCGCCGTAGCCACGCGCCCGTCAGGCGAGCAGCCGGCAGTTGTCGAAGTGCGTGCAGCCGCAGGCGAGGCAGTCGGCGACGACGTTCCGCAGGGTCCGCGTCTCCGTGATGAGCCGGTCCGGTTCGGGGGCTTGGGCTCCGCGCGGCCCTCCTGACGGCCGCTCCGGTGGGCACCGCGCCGGGCGGCCCGCTCGTGGCCGCCCTGGGACCCGGCGGGTACTGGCCGCGGCGGGGGCGGCGACGATCGCCCTGGCTCTGGTGGCCACGGCGACGCGGGCCCGGGGTACGCGCCGGCCGGGAGGGGACACGGGGCTGTTCCGTCGCGGCGAAGGCTGAGCGATTCTCGTCGACGTCCGAGTGATGCGCGTGGGCTCCCGGGCGTCCTACTCGATGTCGCTCGATCGCTCGGCGGAGTGGGAGCGTCGATGCGCTGCGACTCGCTCGCGGGTCGCGCACCGGCGTGAGCAGTAGCGGCGTTCCGGACCGCTGCCCTGGGTGACGAAGACGTTCCGGCAGCTGGGTGAGGCGCAGATCCTGCCGGGCGGGCGTTGACGATCCCAGACGAGGACGGTCAGGGCCATGCAGGACGAGGCGAGGAGCCACTCGCCCCAGGGCGCGTTGTCGTCGCGGTCGAGATGGGGATGCCAGGGAGAACTGCCGCCGTGCGAGGTCAGGCGGAGCGGTCCGGTGTGTTCCTGCAGGAGGCGGTTGAGGGTGGCCGCGGAGCCGTCAGCGTGCTCGGCGGCGAAGACGTGCCGCAGCAGTGCGGCGGCTGCGCGCATCGCGGCGACGTCGCGGGCGGTGAGGTCGATGGGGTCGGTCTCACCGTATGCGCGGAGCACGTCGGCGACTTCGGCCGGGTCGGGGTGGTCGTCGGCGAGAGCGTTGATCAGGGCAGCGGTCCGTCGGGCTGTAGTCAGCACGGAGTGCCGGGTGGACCAGTCGTCGCTGTGGGAGAGCACCTGCGGAATGTAACGCATCTTGCTGAGTTTTGAGTTACTTCCGTAACGTCTTGTGAATGAGAAGGCGTTACTCACTGCGTGTGTATCTCGCCGGAGCAGTGGCAGCTCGTTCCGGGGACGAGATGTCAGGACCGGCGCTGATGCTGGCGGGATTCGCTGTGGCCGGATCGGCTGTCGAAGCGTCGCTGCTGCTTGCGGGCATCACGATCTCTGCCGCCGTCGGCGGGCCGGTGCTCGGGGTGCTCCTCGACAGGGCAGGACGGCCGGGGCGCCTGCTGGCCGGGGCCCTCGTCCTGTATGCCGCGGGGCTGGGGATGATTCTCGCGGGACTGGGACGGTTGCCGTTCGGCGTCACGATGCTGATCGCCGTGGTGACGGGGCTGCTGGGGCCGGCTCTGTCGGGCGGATGGACGGCTCAGCTGCCGCGTCTGGCGCTTGGCGACCGCCTGCCGCGGGCGAACGCGCTCGATGCCATGACGTTCAGTGGGGCGAGTCTGGCCGGTCCGGCTCTCGCCGGTGGCGTGGCGGAGGCGTTGGGGGCTTCGTCGGCCGTGGTGGTCTCCGTGGCGCTCATTGCCTTGGCGCTGCCCGCCGCGTGGATGCTGCCCACGCGTCCCGGCCGGGTGCGGGAAACTCGGACGACCTCGCTGATCAGCGACCTCGCCGCCGGAACGCGGGTCATCGTCGGAAGGGCGGCTTTGGCCCGGGCGACCCTCAGCTCAGTTGTCTCCTGTGTCGCCCAGGGCATGCTGATGGCGTGCGTCCCGCTCCTGGGCGAGCGTGTCCTGGGCGGAGCCGGCCGCGGCGCGGTGCTGCTCTCCTGCGTGGCGGTCTCCGCCCTGGCGGCCAACGCCGTACTCGCCCGGTTTCCGCGTGCAGTCGCCCCCGACACGATCATCTGGGTCAGTGCCCTTGTCCAGGCTGCCGCACTGGCCTTGGCCGCCGTGGGGTCCCCCTTCGTGCTCATCGTGGCCGTACTCGTAGCGGGGATCGGTGAAGGCCCCCAGCTGGCTGCCTTGTTCGCAGTGCGTCACCGGGAGGCACCGGATCACCTGCGAGGCCAGATCTTCACCACGGGCGCCAGCCTGAAGATCACCGGATTCGCCCTGGGGGCAGCGGTTGCCGGACCACTGGTGACGTGGTCGCTTCCAGGCGCTCTGACACTCGCGGCGAGTGTGGCGGTACTCGCGGCACTGGCCTTCTTCGCGGTCCCGGCGGCGACCGCCCACTCGTCCGCGGACGGCACGCTCTCGCTCGAGCGTCCTCGGGGGAAGGGCTGAGCTGTCCCGGATGGGAAACGGACGGGAAACGAGCATGACCTCGCTGCCGAGCACCAACGACGTGTCTCTCCATGGACGTGGATGGATCAGCTCTCTCCCGCAGACCTGGCAGGCCACGGTCTGCTGCCTGTCCGGCCTCGGGTGCCGCCGCCGACGGACCTTCTGGCGGCGGGCCTGTGACTGGTCTGTTGGTGACTGATGCCGAGGGTGGGTGTGCCGCCCTCCGCGCAGTGCGCGCGGTCGAGGGTCGCGCGCCGGGCGTCGGGTCACGGCCGGTCACGGCGGCCGGACGGCTCCGGCTGGGGTGGGGCCGCGGCAGCCGGTTCCGCTGGTCGCGGACGCAGGCGTGGGGCGTGGAGAAGGGGATCGAGATGCCGTGGTCGTCCATGAGCGTCTTCAGATGTCCTCCGCACTGACGTCCCGCATGATCATCGGGGCGATGATGTGCCGGCTCGTCGCCCACATGGCCGCCCGTCGTCACCGCGGCGTACCAGCCCGCGCAGCCGCGGTCCACTTTGGTCCACCGGAACCCGCCTACGGGCGGTACGTCCTCGAACCGGAGACCCCGTCCGTAGCCGATGCAGTGCGACGACGCCGACCGATGTCGAGGAAGTCCAGGTCACAGGCGCTCAGCAGGGGATCGCCGTACGCGCGTGCCGGTTCCCCCACCGTCTCCCCGGACGGTCAGCCTCAAACGGTCACTCGGCCTTCGGCGAGAAAACCTGGCGGTCACCCATCTTCGGTGACAACGCCCCACCTTCGCTGCGAGAGATCACGGGGCGCCCGGACATGACCCTTCCGCGGTCATGTACTAGAGTTATCTCGACATCGAGATATATGCCGAAGGCGCACAGCGGGCCGCCGGGGGTAAGGGTTACCTAACTAAGCCTTACCTTAGCGGATGGTCCGGTGGTCCGAGGCGGCACCACGCGGCGCCCGCCGTGGTGAGGCGCGGCGCGGAGTTACGCGCACATTGATGAAGGAGACTGTCGTGTCGGCGAACAGCTTCGACGCCCGCAGCACGCTGCGCGTGGGCGACGAGTCGTACGAGATCTTCAAGCTGGACAAGGTCGAGGGCTCCGCGCGCCTCCCCTACAGCCTGAAGGTCCTGCTGGAGAACCTGCTCCGCACGGAGGACGGCGCGAACATCACCGCCGACCACATCCGCGCGCTCGGCGGCTGGGACTCCCAGGCGCAGCCCAGCCAGGAGATCCAGTTCACGCCGGCTCGCGTGATCATGCAGGACTTCACCGGTGTGCCCTGCGTCGTGGACCTCGCGACCATGCGTGAGGCCGTCAAGGAGCTCGGCGGCGACCCGGAGCGGATCAACCCGCTCGCCCCGGCCGAGCTGGTCATCGACCACTCCGTCATCGCCGACAAGTTCGGCACGAAGGACGCCTTCGGCCAGAACGTCGAGCTGGAGTACGGCCGCAACAAGGAGCGCTACCAGTTCCTGCGCTGGGGCCAGACCGCGTTCAGCGAGTTCAAGGTCGTCCCGCCGGGCACCGGCATCGTCCACCAGGTCAACATCGAGCACCTGGCCCGTACGGTCATGGTCCGCAACGGCCAGGCGTACCCCGACACCCTCGTCGGCACCGACTCGCACACCACCATGGTCAACGGCCTCGGCGTGCTGGGCTGGGGCGTCGGCGGCATCGAGGCCGAGGCCGCGATGCTCGGCCAGCCGGTCTCCATGCTCATCCCGCGCGTCGTCGGCTTCAAGCTGACCGGCGAGCTCCCGGCCGGCACCACCGCCACCGACCTCGTGCTGACCATCACCGAGATGCTCCGCAAGCACGGCGTCGTCGGCAAGTTCGTGGAGTTCTACGGTGAGGGTGTGGCCGCCACCTCGCTCGCCAACCGCGCCACCATCGGCAACATGTCGCCGGAGTTCGGCTCCACCGCCGCGATCTTCCCGATCGACGACGAGACCCTCAACTACCTGCGCCTGACCGGCCGCGACGCCCAGCAGGTCGCCCTGGTCGAGGCGTACGCCAAGGAGCAGGGCCTCTGGCTGGACCCGGCCGCCGAGCCCGACTTCTCCGAGAAGCTGGAGCTCGACCTCTCCACGGTCGTCCCCTCCATCGCCGGCCCGAAGCGCCCGCAGGACCGCATCGTCCTCGCCAACGCCAAGGCCCAGTTCGCCCAGGACGTCCGCAACTACGTGGACTGCGTGGACGAGGCGGGCAAGGAGTCCTTCCCGGCCTCCGACTCCCCGGCCATCGGCGCCTCCGGCCCGACGAACCCGGTCACCGTCACCGCTCCCGACGGCTCCACGTACGAGCTGGACCACGGCGCCGTCACCGTCGCCGCGATCACCTCCTGCACCAACACCTCGAACCCGTACGTCATGGTCGCCGCGGCGCTCGTGGCGAAGAAGGCGGTCGAGAAGGGCCTGACCCGCAAGCCGTGGGTCAAGACCACCCTCGCCCCGGGCTCGAAGGTCGTCACCGACTACTTCGACAAGGCGGGCCTGACCCCGTACCTCGACAAGGTCGGCTTCAACCTCGTCGGCTACGGCTGCACCACCTGCATCGGCAACTCCGGCCCGCTGCCGGAGGAGGTCTCCAAGGCGGTCAACGAGCACGACCTGGCCGTGACCTCGGTGCTCTCCGGCAACCGCAACTTCGAGGGCCGGATCAACCCCGACGTCAAGATGAACTACCTGGCGTCCCCGCCGCTGGTCGTCGCGTACGCCATCGCCGGTTCGATGAAGGTGGACATCACCAAGGACGCGCTCGGCGTCGACCAGGACGGCAAGCCCGTCCACCTGTCCGACATCTGGCCCTCCGAGGCCGAGGTCAACGACGTCGTGGCGAACGCCATCGGCGAGGACATGTTCAACAAGTCCTACCAGGACGTCTTCGCGGGCGACGCCCAGTGGCAGGCGCTGTCCATCCCGACCGGCAACACCTTCGAGTGGGACTCCGAGTCCACCTACGTGCGCAAGCCCCCGTACTTCGAGGGCATGACCATGGAGACCTCGCCGGTCGAGGACATCACCGGCGCCCGGGTCCTGGCCAAGCTGGGCGACTCGGTCACCACCGACCACATCTCCCCGGCCGGTGCGATCAAGGCCGACACGCCGGCCGGCCAGTACCTCACGGAGCACGGCATCGAGCGCCGTGACTTCAACTCCTACGGCTCGCGCCGTGGCAACCACGAGGTCATGATCCGCGGCACGTTCGCCAACATCCGCCTGCGCAACCAGATCGCGCCGGGCACCGAGGGCGGCTTCACCCGCGACTTCACCCAGGCGGACGGCCCGGTGTCGTTCATCTACGACGCCTCGCAGAACTACCAGGCGGCCGGCACCCCGCTGGTCATCCTGGCCGGCAAGGAGTACGGCTCCGGCTCGTCCCGCGACTGGGCCGCCAAGGGCACCGCGCTCCTCGGCGTCAAGGCCGTCATCGCCGAGTCCTACGAGCGCATCCACCGCTCGAACCTCATCGGCATGGGCGTCCTGCCGCTCCAGTTCCCGGAGGGCCAGACCGCCGAGACCCTCGGCCTCACCGGCGAGGAGACCTTCTCCGTCACCGGCGTCACCGAGCTGAACGACGGCACGACCCCGCGTACGGTCAAGGTCACCACCGACACCGGCGTGGAGTTCGACGGCGTCGTCCGCATCGACACCCCCGGTGAGGCGGACTACTACCGCAACGGCGGCATCCTGCAGTACGTGCTGCGCAGCCTGATCCGCAAGTAGGGATCGGCGGCAGTACGGCGAGAGGGCCGCACCCCCGGTGACGGGGGTGCGGCCCTCTCTCATCTTCTGAGAAGAACTGCCGAGTGCGTCAGAACAGGAACTTGTAGCCGTTCCAGCCGCTCGTGCCGACCAGCTTCTTGGCCTTGTACGGGGCCGCGGCGTTGCCGGTGCCGGTGTACAGGTACAGCTCGCCGCCCTTGCGGGCGATGAGGTCGGTCTTGCCGTCCTCGTTGATGTCACCCGGGGAGACCAGGCGGTCGTACGTGTTCCAGCCGCTGCCGATCTTGGTGCGCTTGGCGAACGGCGCCTTCTGGTTGCCGGTGCCCTTGTACAGCCACAGCACGCCGGACTTGTCGCGGGCGACGACGTCGTTCTTGCCGTCGCCGTTCAGGTCGCCGTTGCCGGCGATCGCGCTGTAGATGTTCCAGCCGTAACCGGCCTTGATGCGATTGGTGACGGTGCCGTCGCCGTACCCGAGGTAGACGTACAGGTCGCCCTTGGTGTCGACGGCGAGCATGTCACCGCCGGCGGCCCCGCCGATCTGGCCGGGGGAGATGATCTTGCTGTAGATGTTCCACCCGTAGCCGATCTTGACCGCGGACCCGTCGAACTTCAGGTAGCCCATGTTCCCGTTGTCCTCACGGAACCAGAGGCCGTCGCTGTCGCCGTCGTTCTGGTGGTCGACCTGCATCATGGCGGAGACGCCGGTCCAGCCCTGGCCCTGCCACTCGCGGGCGGTGAGGCCGCCCTTGCCGTTCGGGCCGTACGCGTACGCGGTGCCCGCGGAGTTGACGGCGTAGAGCCAGAAGTGCGGGTTGGCGGTTGCCGCGGCGGGAGCCGCCGAGGGCTGGTCGGCCGAGGAGCCGAGCGAAGGCTGCGGGGCGTCGGCGGCCACGGCGGAGGTGCCGGTGGCGACGAGGGCGGCGGTGAGCGCCGCGGCTGCCGCGCGAGCGGCTATGCGCATGTGGTGCCGGCCAGTGGTTTTGGCCACAAGTACTCCATGGATCGTGAAGTGGGGGCGGCCCGCCGCACGTTGGCGGCGGGCCACCGATTCACGGAGATCGTGTCACGGTTTCGTACGTGAAACCTGCACGTTTCGTCATGACTGTGTAACCACTGTGACCGCGTGACCGGCTCAGAAGAAGAGGCGGTACGTGTTCCAGCCCGAGGTGCCGATGATGGCCTTCGGCTTGTACGGGGCCGCGGCGTTGCCGGTGCCCGCGTACAGGTACAGCTCACCCTTGGCGTTGCGGGCGACCAGGTCGGTCGTGCCGTCCATGTTCAGGTCACCGGCGGCGAAGAGGGTGTTGTACGTGTTCCAGCCGCTGCCGATCTTGGTGCGCTTCTGGTACGGCGCCTTCTGGTCGCCGGTGCCCTTGTACAGCCACAGGACGCCGGACTTGTCGCGGGCGACGATGTCGTTCTTGCCGTCGCCGTTCAGGTCGCCGTTGCCGGCGATCGCGCTGTAGATGTTCCAGCCGTAGCCGACCTTGATGCGCTTGGTGACCCGGCCGTCGCTGTAGCCCAGGTACAGGTAGAGGTCGCCCTTCCCGTCGCGGGCGAGCAGGTCGCCGCCCTCGGCGCCGCCGAACTGGCCCACCGAGACGACGGTGTTGTAGATGTCCCAGCCGTAACCGATCCTCTTCGCGGGGGAGTTGTCGGCGGCGTAGAAGTAGATGTTGCCCGAGGTGCCGAGCTGCCAGCGGCCGTCCGCGAGGTTGTCCGCGTCGGTGTCGGCCTGGCCGACGAACTTGAGGTCCGTCATGCCGGACTGGAACTTGACGCGCGCCGAGAGGGTGCCGTCACCCTGCGGCGCGTAGGTGTAGGCGGTGCCGGAGCTGTCGAGGCCCTGGAGGCCGAAGAGGGGCGCGTCACCGACCTCGGCGGCGGAGGCGGAGGCGGCGGACGCGCCGGTGACGACCAGGGCCGCGGTTATCGCGGCGGCGGCGAGACGGGCGGCAGCCCGTCCGGGCCGACGGCCAGAGATCTTGGCCACGTGTGTTCTCCATGGATGGTGGGACGAGGCGTGACGCGCCGCGGGATACGGGGACACGCCACGGAATTGAGGGTGATCCTTTCACGACTCCCTCACGTCTCCAAGGGTTTGTCGAAATGAGGCCAACACAGCGTCTTCGCCCCGGTATGCGGACACCGCGAAGGCTCCGGACGCCCTTCGTCCGCGGCGGCATGCGTACACCGCCGTGTGCCGGGCAGGCGGAAGTCAGCTTCCCGAAACCAGTCGGACAGCGGTAGAAGAGGAGTTGTCGTGTCATTTCTGTGGGCCATCATCGCGGGACTCATCATCGGTCTGCTGGCCAAGCTGGTCGTGCCCGGCCGCCAGCCCATCCCCCTGTGGCTGACCGTCCTGCTCGGCATCGTCGGCGCCGTCGCGGGCAACGCCCTCGCCACCGCCTTCGGTGTACGCGACACCGGGGGCATCGACTGGATCCGCCACATCTTCCAGATCGGCGTCGCCGCGGTGCTCATCGCCTTCATCAGCCCGATGTGGGCCCGACGACGCGCCTGACCAGCCACCCCCGTACGACGAACGCCCTGCCCACCGCGCACAGCGGTGGGCAGGGCGTTCGTCGCGTCGCTCAGGCCCGGTGCGCCGCGATCAGCGCCTGATACCAGCGGTAGCTGTCCTTCGGGGTGCGCTCCAGGGTGTCGTAGTCGACCCGGACGATGCCGAACCGCTTCGCGTACCCGAGCGCCCACTCGAAGTTGTCCAGCAGCGACCACACGTAGTAGCCCCGCACGTCGACGCCCGCGTCCATCGCGGACCGCAGCGCCGCCAGATGCGTCCGCAGGTACTCCACCCGGTCCGCGTCCCGCACCGCGCCGTCCGGCTCCACGGTGTCGTGCTCCGCCGAGCCGTTCTCCGTGATGTGCACCGGCGGCAGCGCGTCCCCGTAGGTGTCCTTCAGCGCGGTCAGCAGATCGGTGAAGGACTCCGGGACGACCGGCCAGCCCATCGCCGTCCGCCGCACGTCCGGGTACTGCCCCTCGGTGTACCGGTTGTCCGTGGCGACCCGCAGCGCGGGGTCCGGCTCGCGGTGCGGGGCGTCGGCCACCACGATCGGGCGGTAGTAGTTGATGCCCAGGAAGTCCAGGGGCTGGGAGATCAGCTCCAGGTCGCCGTCGCGCCGGAAGTCCTGCCCGGTGATCAGCTCGCCCCAGGTCTCCTCCTCGGTGGCCGGGTAGCGGCCCGCGAGGATCGGCTCCGTCCACACCAGGTTGTGCTGGGTGTCCGCGCGGACCACCGCGGCCCGGTCGGCGTCCGTCGGGGCGGCCGGGACGTTGCGGTCCAGGTTCAGGGTGATGCCCGCCTCGCGGACCCCCGCCGCCCGCAGCGCCTTCATCGCCAGTCCGTGGCCGACGAGCAGGTGGTGCGCGGCGGCCAGGGCGCCGCGCCCCTCCTTCGCGCCGGGGGCGTGCCGCCCCACGGAGTAGCCGAGGAAGGCGCTGCACCACGGCTCGTTGAGGGTGATCCAGCGCGGCACCCGGTCGGCCAGGCGCTCGGCCACGATCTCCGTGTACTCGCCGAACCGCTCGGCCGTCTCCCGTACGCGCCAGCCGCCCCGGTCCTCCAGGGCCTGCGGCAGGTCCCAGTGGTAGAGGGTGGCGGCCGGCTCGATGCCCGCCTCCAGCAGCTCGTCCACCAGCCGGGAGTAGAAGTCGAGGCCCTTCGGGTTCACCGCACCGGAGCCCTCCGGCAGGATGCGCGACCAGGCGATCGAGAAGCGGTACGAACCGACGCCCAGCTCCCGGAGCAGCGCCACGTCCTCGCGGTAGCGGTGGTAGTGGTCGCAGGCCACGTCACCCGTGTCGCCGCCGTCCGTCTTCCCGGGCATGTGGCTGTACGTGTCCCAGATGGACGGACCGCGTCCGTCCTCCCGCGCGGCGCCCTCGATCTGGTACGAGGCCGTGGCCGCGCCGAAGACGAAGCCGGGCGGAAAGACCGGGAACTCACTCATGGATACCCCTACTTGACCGAGCCACCGGTGATCCCGGCGGCGATGTACTTCTGCGACAGGACGAGCAGCACCGCCGCCGGCACCGCGGACAGCACGGAAGCGGCCATCACCGAGCCCCAGTCGCCGACATGGGCGCCGATGTACTGGTAGATGCCCAGCGTGATGGGCTTGACGTCGTCCGTGGTGTTCAGCGTCAGCGCGAACATGAAGTCGCTCCACGCGTACAGGAACGAGAACAGTCCGGCCGTGATCAGCGAGTTGCGGCTCATCGGCAGCACCACCTGGACGAACGTCCGGAACCGTCCGGCCCCGTCGACCTCGGCGGCCTCGATGACCTCGCGCGGGATCGCCACCATGAACGACCGCATCAGCACGATCGCGAACGGGATGCCGAGCGAGGCGTCGGCCAGCATCAGCCCGGCGTACGAGTTGACCAGGCCGAGATCCACGTACGCGCTGTACAGGGCGTTGGCGATGACGATGCCCGGCACCATCTGGGTGATCAGCGTGCCGAAGACGATCGTCCGGGTGCCGCGCAGCTTGAACTGCGCCAGCCCGTACGCGGCGGGCGCCGAGATCGCCAGGCAGATCACGACCGCGCCCAGCGCCACCGCGAGCGAGGTCAGCAGGTTGCCGCCCTGGTCGGTGAGCGCCGAGCGGAAGCCCGACAGGTCCAGGCCGTGCGGGACGGGGTCGACCTCCAGCAGTCCGGATTCCGGCTGGAGCGCGGTGTTCACCATCCAGTACAGCGGGAACAGCATCACGCACAGCACCAGGACGCCGAAGATCATGGCGCCCCAGCGCCGCTTCGGCCGGCCGCTGGTCGGCGTGGGCGCGGCGGGGGTACGCACGGTGGTCGCCATGCCGGTCACTTCCCCTCGTTGCGGTTGGCCCGCAGGTAGAACACCGCGAAGACGGCGGAGATCAGGATCAGGATGTTGCCGACCACGGCACCGGCCCCGAAGTCCAGCTGGACGAAGGAGTTCTGGTACGTGAGGGTGCCGAGGGTCTGGGTGGAGTCGGCGGGTCCGCCGTCGGTGAGCGCCAGGATCAGGTCGAGGATCTTGACCGTCGACATGAAGCCGAGCACCAGGACCACGGTGATCACCGGCCGCAGCATCGGCAGCGTGATCGAGCGGAACGTCCGCCAGGCGGAGGCGCCGTCCAGCGAGGCGGCCTCGTACAGCTCCTTCGGGACCTCCTGGAGGCCGCCGTAGAGGATCACCATGTTGAACGGGATGCCGATCCAGATGTTCACCAGGATCACCGAGATCAGCGCCATGCTCGTGCTGGTCAGCCACGGGGTGTCGCCGCCGAGGCCGACGGTGCCGAGGAACGAGTTGAGGACGCCGGTGTCCTGGTCGAGGATGCGCCGCCAGACGACGCCGGAGACGACCATCGGCACCAGCCACGGCAGCAGGATGAGCGACCGGAGCACGCCGTTCAGCGGGAAGCGGCGGTTGAAGAAGACCGCGAGGCCGAGGCCGATGCAGAACTGCCCGATCAGCGAGCCGATCGTGAACAGGATGGTGTGCCACAGGGCCTTGCCGAAGAGCTCGTCGTTGAAGACCTTGCTCCAGTTGTCCGTTCCGTTGAACGGGGACTTCCCCGTGAAGAACGTGGACGGCGAGTAGTCCTGGAAGCTCATCACGATGTTGCGGACGAGCGGGTAGCCGAAGAACAGCGCCATGAAGATCACGGCGGGGGCGATGAAGCCCCACTGGGCGAGGCGCCGGCGGCGCCGGACGCGGGCGGGGTTCGGCGGCTTCGCGGTCTTCTCGGCCGTGAGCGCCGGGGCGGCGGTGGTGGTCGACATGGTTCGGATACCTCAGTTCCCGCTCGTCGCGCGCTTCTGGGCGCGGGTGAGGGCGGCCTCGCTCGACTCGCCGGTCAGGGCGGACTGGAACGCGCTCTGGAGCGCGAGGGAGACGGACGACCACCGCGCGCCGAGTTTGGCGGTACGCGACCGGGCCGTCGCGACCTGGTCGGCCAGGGCGTCCAGCTCCGGCACCTTCGTGCGCCACTCGGCGGCGGCCTTCTCGTTGGCCGGGACCATCCAGCTGTTCAGCGCGTAGGTGATCTGCTCCTGCTCGCCGGACATGCAGCCGATGATCTTCGCGGACATCTTCTCGCGCTTCTCGTCACCGGTGTTGGGCACGGTCAGTACGCCGCCGCCCAGCGGGCCCACCGAGTCGTCCCCGGCCTTCGGGACGGGGATCTCGGCGATGCCCCAGTTCAGCCCCTTCTTGGAGTTCAGCGTCTCCACCTGCCAGGGACCGTTGATCATCATGGCCGCGTTGCCCGCCATGAACTGGTCGTTCACGTCGGCCTGGGTCCAGTTGACCGTCGACTTGGACAGGGAGCCGTCCTTGAGGAGGCTCTTCCAGTAGTCCAGCGCCCCGGCCACCTCGGGGGTGTCGAGTTTCGTCTCGTCGCCGCCGTTGGACCACATGAAGGGGGTGAACTGGAAGACGCCGTCCTCCGCGCCGCCCGCGCTGAGCGCCAGTCCGTACCGCTTGCCCCGCGTGAGCTTCTTCGCGGTCTCGCGCATCTCGGCCCAGGTGGTGGGGACCTTCAGACCGGCCTTGTCGAGGGTGTCCTTGTTGTAGAAGAGCGCCAGCGTGTTCACCGTGCGCGCGGCTCCGTAGTACGTCCCCTCGTACGAGCCGAAGTTGACGATCCCCTCGGGGATGTCCGCCGTGGTCAGGCCGAGGTCCTTCAGCGGGATCAGCCCGCCGGCCTCGGCGAACGTCGGCATCTCGGAGGCGTCCAGCTGGAGCACGTCGGGCAGCGACTTCGAGGAGGCCATCCGCAGCGCCTTGGTCATCACCTGGGAGGCCGGGACGCTCTGCTGCTCGATGGTCACCCCCAGCTGCTTGCTGCACCGGGCCAGCGTCTGGGCGTCCCAGCGGTGGTACGACTCGTCGGTCGAGGAGTTCAGAACGGTGTACACGTCCGGGTCCCGCTGCTGGCCGCAGCCCGACAGGACCACACCGCCGATCAGCGCGGAAACGACGGTGAGCGGGACGGCGACCCGTGGGGTGAAGCGGTTCGACATTCAGCTGCCTCTTGTCGGCAAGGGCCCGGGCGGCTGCGCTGCCGTCCGACCGATTTGTTTGCTGCCAGTACTAATACGTCATGGGGGCGCAGGTTTTCTAGACCGTCCTGGTGACGTGCACGTCACACAGGGGCAACATGCCCGGTCGCAAGGGGTTCGAGCGCCGGTGATCAGGCGGATTCGCAGGTTCCGAACGGTGAATCGAAGCGCTTCGAAAAATATTTGTTTTGTGTACGATCAAAATCAGGACCCACAGGAACGGACCCCCCATGAAGTTCACCGACGGCTTCTGGCAGATGCGAGACGGTGTCCACGCCTCGTACGCCACAGAACTCCGCGACCTCCGCCTCGACCGCGACCGCCTCACCGCCTACGCGGCGGTCCAGCGCGTGACCCGGCGCGGGGACACCCTGAACGCCCCGCTGATCACCGTGGAGGCGTACGCCCCCGCCGAAGGCGTCATCGGGGTCCGCGTCACCCATCTGGCGGGCAAGCGCCACCCGGGCCCCGACTTCGCCCTGCCCGGAGCCACCGGTGACCCCTCCGCCGCCACCCGCGAGGAGGACGGCGGGGCCGCCGAGCTGACCAGCGGGCCGCTCACCCTCCGGCTCCCCGCCGGAGGCGGCTTCGGCCTGGAGTTCCGGGACGCCGACGGGCGCGTCCTGACCGCCGCCGGACGCAAGGGCACCGCCTTCGCCACGACCGGCGACGGCGCCCACCACATGTTCGCCCAGCTCGCACTGGGCGTCGGCGAGACGATCCACGGGCTCGGCGAGCGCTTCACCCCGTACGTGAAGAACGGCCAGGTGGTCGACATGTGGCAGGCGGACGGGGGGACCAGCAGCGAGCAGGCGTACAAGAACGTCCCGTTCTACCTCTCCTCGCGCGGCTACGGCGTCTTCGTCAACCACCCCGGGAAGGTCTCCTTCGAGGTCGGCTCCGAGGCGGTCGGCCAGGTGCAGTTCAGCGTCGAGGACCAGACGCTGGAGTACTTCGTCGTCGCCGGACCCACCCCCAAGGAGGTCCTGGCCCGCTACACCGCGCTGACCGGCCGCCCGGCCCTGCCCCCGGCCTGGTCCTTCGGCCTCTGGCTGACCACCTCGTTCACCACCGCGTACGACGAGGCGACCGTGACCTCCTTCGTGGACGGCATGGCCGAGCGGGGCATCCCCCTCTCCGTCTTCCACTTCGACTGCTTCTGGATGCGCGAGTACCAGTGGTGCGACTTCGAGTGGGACCCGGACGTCTTCCCGGACCCGGAGGGCATGCTCGCCCGGCTCAAGGACAAGGGCCTGCGGATCTGCGTCTGGATCAACCCGTACATCGCGCAGAAGAGCCCCCTGTACGCGGAGGGCGCCGCCCAGGGCTACTTCGTGCGCACTCCCGAGGGCGACGTCTGGCAGTGGGACAAGTGGCAGGCCGGCATGGCCCTGGTGGACTTCACCAACCCGGAGGCCACCGCCTGGTTCCAGGCCAAGCTGCGCACCCTCCTCGGCCAGGGCGTCGACGGCTTCAAGACGGACTTCGGCGAGCGCATCCCCACCGACGTCGTCTGGCACGACGGCTCCGACCCGGAGCGCATGCACAACTACTACACGCATCTGTACAACAAGGCCGTCTTCGAGCTGCTGGAGAAGGAGCGCGGCCAGGGCGAGGCCGTCCTCTTCGCCCGCTCCGCCACGGCCGGCGGCCAGCAGTTCCCCGTGCACTGGGGCGGCGACTGCTGGTCCTCCTTCGAGGCGATGGCCGAGTCCCTGCGCGGCGGCCTCTCACTGAGCCTGTCCGGCTTCGGCTTCTGGAGCCATGACATCGGCGGCTTCGAGGGCACCCCGGACCCGGCGGTCTTCAAGCGCTGGCTCGCCTTCGGACTGCTCTCCTCGCACAGCCGGCTGCACGGCTCCTCGTCGTACCGCGTGCCGTGGGAGTTCGGCGACGAGGCGGTCGAGGTCGCCCGGCGCTTCACGGAGCTGAAGCACCGCCTGATGCCCTACCTGTACGGTGCCGCCGTCGAGGCCCACCGCACCGGCGTCCCCGTCATGCGCCCGATGCTCCTGGAGTTCCCGGACGACCCGGCCGCCCGCACCGCCGACCGGCAGTACATGCTCGGCCCCGACCTCCTGGTCGCCCCGGTCTTCAGCGAGGACGGCGAGGTGGAGTACTACGTCCCCGAGGGCACCTGGACCCATCTGCTCACCGGCGAGACCGTCACCGGCCCGGCCTGGCACCGGGACACCTACGGCTTCGACGGCCTCCCGCTGCTGGTCCGGCCCGGCGCGGTCCTCCCGCTCGGCGCGGACACCTCCCGGCCCGACGGCGACTGGACGGACAACCTCCAGCTGCGCGTGTACGCCCCCGAGGGCACCGGCGACCTCCACCGCACCGTGACCGTCCCCGGCCTCACGGGCGCCCCCGCCGCCACGTACGAGGTGGTCCGCGAGGGCGGCGCACTCCGGGTCACCGCCGACACGGACCGGCCGTACGAGGCGGTGGTCGTCACGCCCGGGGCGAGCGCTCCCGCGATCTAACCCAGGCGGTGAACGCCTCGACCGCGTCCACCACCGCGTCGAAGCGGAGCGAGTGGTACAGGTCGAAGGCGTGGTGCCCGCCGCGCAGCTCGGCGTAGACGACCGGGCTCTCGGACGCGTCGCGCAGCCCCTCGGCCACCTCGCGGATGCCGGCCACCGGCACCAGCGGGTCCAGATCGCCGTGGACGATCAGCAGGGGCGGCGCGTCCGGCCGGGCGTGGCCCAGCGGCGACGACTCGGGGCCCTGGTGCCAGTACGCGCCCAGGAAGCCGTTCAGCACGACGACCCCGCTGACCGAGGTGTCGGCGTCCTCGAAACCCGGCTGGAACGCGGGGTCGTCGGAGGTCAGCGCGGCGATCGAGCCCATGTGGCCGCCCGCCGAGCTGCCCGCCACGAACAGGCACGACGGGTCGGCCCCGTACTCCTGGGCGTGCTCCCGCGCCCAGGCGATCACCCGCTTCAGGTCGATCATGTGCTCGGGGTGCCGGACCTGCGGCTTCAGCCGGTAGTTGGCGCTGATGGTGACCCAGCCCCGGCTCGCCAGCCGGTACAGGAGCGGCAGTGACTGGCTGTTCTTGTGGCCGCCGGTGTAGCCGCCGCCGTGCATGTGGATCAGCATGGGCGCACCCTGTGGGCGGGCCCGGTGGTGGTACACGTCGAGCAGATTGCGGCGCCCCGCGTCCCCGTACGACAGGTTGGCCACGCGTCGCACGTCCCGGCGGCGCTTGAGGACCGGCACGAACAGGACGCGGAGCCACGGGGGCCGGCGCCGCAGCCCCTCGGCGAGGTCCGCGTCGATGGCGGCGCGCCAGCCCTCGCCCAGCCCCTCGGTCATCGCGCGCTCGATCCGGTCGCGCTCGCCCCACGCGCGGTGGGCGATCACCGCGAGCCCGGGCGCGGTCACGGCGGCCAGCGCGACGACCCCCCAGGCGCCCGGCGAATCCATGACGTCGTCCTGGGCGAAGGCCATCACCGTCGGGACCAGCAGCATCCAGAAGAAGGCGGCGAACGGCAGCTCGTTGGCGGCCAGGCCGAAGAAGTAACTGGGGCGGCCGAGCGGGTGCTCCCACGGCACCGGTCTGAGCGCCCACCAGGTGCCGATCGCGACGATGAGCACGGGGACCAGATATCCGACAGGCACGGCACCTCCTGGAACGGCAGCCGGGCCTGCCTACTCGTGCGCGCCCCCGGTCGGGGGCGGCGCCCGCCAGTCTTCCCCGACGGCCGGAAGGCATCAACGGCGGGACTGGTAACGTCTTTTGACTCTGGGCTAAAGAATCCGGGGGCCGGGCGTGGAGATGCGGGAGATCGAGATATTCCTGACGCTCGCGGAGGAGCTGCACTTCAGCCGCACCGCCGAGCGGCTGGGCGTCAGCCCCGGCCGGGTCAGCCAGTTGGTCAAGAAGCAGGAACGACTCATCGGCGGCCCGCTCTTCGACCGCACCACCCGCACCGTGCGCCTCTCGCCCCTCGGTGAGCAGCTGTACGAGGCGCTGAAGCGCGGCCACGAGCAGATCACCCAGGGCATCGAGGCCGCCAGGGCCACCGCCCGGGGCACCCGGGGCACCCTGACCCTCGGCACCATGGGCCCGTACGCCCTCCAGATCAAGGACACGCTCGACCTCTTCCAGGCCCGCCACCCCGACGCCCGCGTCCGGCACCGCGAGATCCAGCCCGCCTCACCGCTCGACCTGCTCCTGTCCGGCGATGTGGACATGGTGTACGTATGGCTGCCGGCCGACGGCCCCGGCCTGAGCGTCCTGCCTACCGCGCACACCTCCGCGCTGTTCCTGATGGTCTCCGCCGGCCACCCCTTCGCGGAGCGGGAGTCCGTCTGCCTGGAGGACTTCGGCGACTGCGCCGTCGTCGAGGGCGGCTCGATCCCCTCCGCGATGGAGGAGGCCCTCAACCCCCGGCACACCCCGTCCGGGCGCCCGGTCCGCCGGGGTCCGCGGGTCACCACGTGGCAGGAAGCGCTCAGCGTCGTCGCCTCGGGCCAGGCCACCGCCGCCGTACCGGCCGAGACGCCGGACTTCTACGCGTGGCCCGGCCTGGCCTTCGTCCCCATCCGCGACGCGCCCCCCTGCCGGTGGGCCCTGGTCTGGCGGACCGCCGCGGAGTCACCGCTCATCCGGGCGTTCGCCAAGGCGTCCCAGGACGCTGCGTCTCCGTACGGGCGCGCCCGCTCCACCGCCCCCGGCCGGAATGCGAGGGTGGACCGGCGGGTTAGCGCCTGTACAGAACATGAGCGGTAACAGCACTGAGAGCGGATGGCCTTCACATGGGCGAGCTGATCCTGATCCGGCACGGCGAGACCGAGTGGTCCCGTAACGGGCGCCACACGAGCCACACCGATCTGCCCCTGACCCCCCTCGGTGAACGCCAGGCCCGCGCCCTGGCCCCCCTGCTCGCCGACCGGTCCATCGCGCTCACCCTCGTGAGCCCCCTGGTCCGGGCCCGGCGCACCGCCGAACTCGCCGGGCTCGCCGCGCCCCGCATCACACCGGAGCTGCGCGAGTGGGACTACGGCGGCTACGAGGGCATCACCACGGACGAGATCCGTCGCACCCGGCCCGCATGGAACCTCTGGACCGACGGCGTCGGCGCCGGTCCCGAGGCCCATCCCGGTGAGACCCCGGCGGAGGTCGGGGACCGGGCCGACCGGGTGCTGGCCGAGGTCGCGGAGGCGGCCGGACGCGCCGGGGACGGGGACATCGTGCTCGTCGCCCACTCCCACTTCCTGCGCGTCCTGACCGCCCGCTACCTGGGCCTGACCCCCGCCGAGGGCACGCTCTTCCAGCTGGCCACGGGCGCCGTGTCCCGGCTGGGCCGGGAACACGGCAATCCGGTCATCACCGCGTGGAACGTCACGCTGCCGGAGAGCCTGTTCCCGGCGGCGGTCCCGGAGACACCGGAACGGAGCTGAGAACGCGGACGGCCGGCAGCCCACGGGGAGCTGCCGGCCGTCCGCGTACGCGGGGCCAGGTCAGGCGATCAGCTCCACCTCCGCGAGCGAAGCCGCACCGTCGAACACGAGCCGGTAGTGCGCGTACGAGCCGGGGGACTTCACGGAGAAGGCCCGTGTCTGCTTGTCCCAGGTGAAGGACTGGCCGGACCGCTGGTCGAGGTCCTTCCAGGTCTTGCCGTCCGACGAGCCCTGGAGCACCCAGCCCTTCGGCGCCGTCGCCCTGGCGGCCGAGGTCAGCGTGTACTGGACGCCCTTCGTGGCGGACGGAACGGGCAGCTCGACCGTGGCGGCCGTGCCGGTGGTGGCCGAGGTGTCGTCGAACAGCGGGCCCTCGCCCCTCAGCACGTCCCTCCTCGGGGACGGCACCTGGTCGTCCTTCGTGATGGAGACCGGCGCGGCGTCCTTGCCGGTGCCCCAGGCGGACGGCTTCGGCCCCATGGCGAAGTCCAGCGTCCCGCCCTTGGCCAGCAGGTCGTGCGGCAGCGAGGTGGAGGTCCACTTCCTGCCGTTCACCTTCAGGCCCTGGACGTAGACGTTCTTCGCGCTGTTCTTCGGCGCCTTCACGACCAGCGTGCGGCCGTTCTCCAGGTGCACCGTCGCCTTGGTGAAGAGCGGCGAGCCGATCGCGTACTCGCCACTGCCCATCACCAGCGGGTAGAAGCCGAGCGAGGAGAAGAGGAACCAGGCCGACTGCTCGCCGTTGTCCTCGTCGCCGTGGTAGCCCTGGCCGATCCCGCTGCCCGTGTACAGCCGGCCCAGGACCTCGCGGACCTTCTCCTGCGTCTTGTACGGCTGCGATGCCGCGTCGTACATGTACGTGACGTGGTGGGCGACCTGGTTGCTGTGCCCGTACTGGCCCATCCGTACGTCACGGGCCTCGGTCATCTCGTGGATGACCCCGCCGTAGCTGCCCGCGAACTCCGGGGTGCCGGTCTCCGGGGTGGCGAAGTACGTGTCCAGCTTCTTGGCGAGGCCGTCCCGGCCGCCGTAGAGGTTGGCCAGGCCCTTGCTGTCCTGGGGAGCGGTGAAGGCGTAGCCCCAGCCGTTGGTCTCCGTGTAGTCGTAGCCCCAGACGCGCGGGTCGTAGAGGCCGGACGGCAGCCGCCAGTCGCCCTTGGCGTCCTTGCCCTGGAAGAAGCCGGCCTTGTCGTCGAACAGCTCCACGTAGTCGCGGGCCCGGTTCATGAAGTACTCGGACTCGTCCTTGTAGCGCTGCTCGTGCGTCTTCCGGTAGAGCGCCTCGCCCATCTTCGCGATGCCGTAGTCGTTGACGTAACCCTCCATCGACCAGGACATGCCCTCGTGGGTCGTGGTGTCGGCGTACCCCTTGAACGGGGACGTCTCCATCCCCTTGCGGCCCACACCGGAGCTGGGCGGGACGACCGTCGCGTTCTTCACGGCCGCGTCGTACGCCGCCTTCGCGTCGAACTTCACGCCCTTGACGTACGCGTCGGCGAACGCCACGTCCGAGGAGGTGCCCGTCATCAGGTCCGCGTAGCCCGGCGAGGACCAGCGGGAGATCCAGCCGCCGTCCTTGTACTGCTGCACGAAGCCGTCGACCATCTCACCGGCCCTCGAAGGCGTGAGCAGCGAGTAGGCCGGCCAGGTCGTCCGGTAGGTGTCCCAGAAGCCGTTGTTGACGTACACCTTGCCGTCGACGATCTTCGCGCCGGTGTGCGTCGGGGTGTCCGAGCCGGTCTGCGGCGAGAAGGGGGAGGCGTACTTGTCCTTGCCGTCGACCTTCTCGGAACCCGAGTTCGGGTAGAGGTAGAGCCGGTACAGGCTGGAGTACAGCGTGGTCAGCTGGTCGGCGGTGGCGCCCTCGACCTCCACCTTGCCGAGCAGGTCGTCCCAGGCGTCCCGCGCCTTGCCCTCGACCCGGCCGAAGGAGCGCGAGGCGGGAATCTCGGCGGCCAGGTTCTTCTTCGCCTGGTCGACGCTGATCAGCGAGGTCGCCAGGCGAAGGCCGACCGTGCGGTCCTTGCCCGCGTCGAACCGGAGGTAGCCGGTGACGTCGTCACCGCCGCCGCCCGAGAGCTTGCCGCTCGCGGTGACCGGCGCGTCGAAGACGCCGTACACGAACAGCCGCGTCGCCCCGGTCGAGCCGCCGCTCTTCACGTCCGAGAAGCCGGTGAACGAGCTGGTCGCCGGGTCCAGGGTGAGCCCGCCGTCGTTGGAGACGTTGTCGAAGACGATGCTCGCGTCCCTGCCCGGGTACGTGAACCGCATC
This sequence comes from Streptomyces sp. SID9727, assembly GCF_010550605.1. Classification (GTDB taxonomy): domain Bacteria; phylum Actinomycetota; class Actinomycetes; order Streptomycetales; family Streptomycetaceae; genus Streptomyces. The sequence goes on along the minus strand of NZ_JAAGNI010000136.1, from coordinate 38,642 downwards.
CGCGCCGCGTGGTCGGTCGGCGTCATCTCGGCCTTGAGACCGTTCTCGAACGTCACGCCGTAGTAGTGCGGCCGTGCGGTCTCGTTCTCGTGCCTGAACGGCAGCGCGCGGGCCGTGCGCGAGGCGTCCGGGGTACCGGAGGCCGCCGACGGCATCAGCTGGAAGGTCTGCCGGTCACCCATCCAGGGGCTCGGCTCGTGGCTCGCGGCGAACGCCTGGAGCGTGGGCAGGTTGTCCTCGTTGTTGCCCCGCGCGTAGTCGTAGAGCCAGCTGGTCGAGCCGGCGTTGGTGACCGGTGTCCAGAAGTTGAACCCGTTGGGGACGGCCGTCGCCGGGAAGTTGTTGCCGCGCGAGAAGGAGCCGCTGGAGTTGGTGCCCCGGATGGTGGAGGCGTAGTCCGCGAGGTGCGCCTTGCGCTTCTCCGGCTTCGCGGGCGCGATCTTCAGGTCGTCGATCCAGCCCTGGAACTTGGCCGGGCCCTTGGGGGAGTCGTACGCGACCAGGACGCGGTCGACGGTCTTCCCCGCGGCGACCGTGCCGATGCCGGCCTCGACCTTGTTCCACTGGTTGACGTAGAGCCGTTTGGCGTCCGCCTGGCCCTGCGGCGTCAGCAGCCCGCCGTTGGTGTCGGTGGCGTGCAGGTCGCTCAGGTAGGTGCCGTCCGTGAAGGCCAGGTCCACCGCGACGTGCGTGGCCGGGTAGGACAGGTCCGTCTCGCCCATCTGCGGGTAGACCAGGTAGGACAGCTCGGTGTCCCGGGTGATCCGGGTGTTCACGTCGAACACCTTGTTGTACGAGTACGCCCGGCCGTCCGCCTGGTGGGTGCCCGCGTACCGCAGCGCCTTCGTGCCGGTGAAGCCCGCGCCGGCCTTGGCGGTGGGGGAGCCGGAGGGGCCGTTGCTGATCTGCGTGCGCATGTCGGAGGGCGCGGGGGCGGAGGTGTCGCCGTCGGAGAACTGGACGTCGGCGAGCTGGGTGGCGTCGGTGGCGCCGTTGTTCTTCGTGACGTCCAGGCGGAAGTGCTGGTACGCCTTGTCCGCCTCGAAGTCGTACGACTTGGTCTGGAAGCGCTCGCTGAAGGTCTGGCCGGTCCGGGTGTCCAGGTCCGTCCAGGTCTTGCCGTCGGCGGAGCCCTGGAGCGTCCAGTCCTTCGGGTCGCGCTCGTCGTGGTCGTCGGCGGAGGTGAGCGCGTACGTCACGACCTTGACCGGTTCGGTGAGGTCGAACTCCAGCCAGGCGGTGGGCTCGAACGACAGCCACTTCGTCCTTGACTCGCCGTCGACGAGGTTCTCCTTCACCTCCCCGCCGCCGGTGTTCTCGTCGCTCGCGCGGACGGCGGTGACCCGGTCGGTCACATTGCCCGGTATTCCGGAGGAGAATCCGCCATCGACGCCCGATGACCGCTTCTTTCCGTCGGGGTCCTCTTCTACGGAATTGCGCCAGTCCGGCTGCTTTTCGTCTTCTTCGAAGGACGTGCTGAACGTCCGGTCACCCGTGGGCCGTTGGCTCCTCGGGCCTGACCCGGCCGATTGAGCGGCGGCCGCCGTGGGGGCTGTCACGACCACCACCAATGAGGCCGCGATCAGTGCTGCCGTGCTGCTTCGTCTCGTACGAGAACGGTGTCGGGGGTGCATGCCGAGCCATTCCTTCCGGGGGAAGAGTGCGCTTGGACAACGTTGTCATGAGGTGCGCAGGAACAAGTAGGGAGCGAAGTGGCAGGTGGTGTCAAGGAGTTGGATCAGAGCGGTTCGGTGAATCGACCGGAATGCGGAAAACGTTACATCCGAAGGGGGGCGCGGAGTGCCGAGGTATCCGCGAGGTCTCAACTCGGGAAAGACTGCCGTCCAAACTTGCTTTCGATCTTGCTCAGTTGGCGGCAAGTGGACTATACCTGTCGGCGTCCGCACAGCTTGGTTCACCGGTTGTGCGGCTGGGGGACACGGGGCAGGACGACGCGACGCCGCAAGCGCGTCAACTGTCCGGTTCCCCGGCGCCCCCCACGGCAATGGTTAGCCTGAAATCTGTACCACCCAAGCGCAACTGACCGCGGTGGCGTGGCCCTTCGCCGAGGCGAATGACGACGGGGCGACCGGTATACACCGCCTGAGTCCTGGAGAAGGCGAGGACTTGAGCATGGGATCCACTCTCGGCGTAGACCGTCGCGGTCTGATCAGGGGCGTCGCTCACCGCGCCGTACATCTCGCAGCTGATCACCATAGGCGCCGCTGAGCGGCTCCGAAACGACGGCGCAACACCCCGGGCGTGCTTCTCCGTCGATATCCCGCGCGGTGACCCCACCAGAAGTCGCGCTCACGGAGAAGTGCGGCAGGCGTGTCGCCGACGTGGCCCTGAGGGCAGAACACGCAGTGAAACCCAGCAAGATCGAATCGATCAGTGAGGATGCAGAGATGACGACTCGTACCGGGTCCCTTGACAGGCGGACGTTCCTGAGAGGGGCGATCGCGGCAGCGGCAGTGGCGTCGATGGCCACCGCGTGCAGCTCTCCCTCCTCCGAAGGCAGTGACCAGGGCGGCACGAAGGGCGAGACCTCGGCCAAGAACCCGTTCGGTGTCGCCAAGAACTCCAAGGTCGAAGCCTGCATCTTCAACGGCGGCTACGGCACTGACTACGTCGGTTACGCCAACAAGGTCATGGGCAGCCAGGTCGCCGGCGTCACCGTCCAGGTCAAGCCGGTCGTCGACATCGCCCCGGAGCTCCAGCCCCGGTTCGTCGGCGGCAACCCGCCGGACCTCATCGACAACTCCGGTGAGGACCAGATCGGCTTCCTCAGCATTCTCGACCAGCTCGAAACGCTGGACGACGTTTTCGAGGCCAATAACTACGAGGGCAAGAAGATCGCCGACACGGTCTACGCCGGCGTCAAGGAACCCGGTACGTTCAACGGCAAGTTCGTCGGGCTCAACTACGTGATGACGGTGTACGGCGTCTGGTACTCGAAGTCGCTGTTCGACGCGAACGGCTGGACCGCGCCGAAGACCTGGGACGAGGCGTACGAGCTCGGCAAGAAGGCCAAGGCGAAGGGCAAGTACCTCTTCGTCCACGGCAAGGAAGCCGCGACGTACTACCAGACGCTGCTCATCGACTCCGCGATCAAGGAGGGCGGCGACGAGGTCCGGATCTCCCTGGAGAAGCTGGAGGCGGACTCCTGGTCGCAGAAGCCCATCCAGGACATCCTCAAGATCATGGAGAAGATGGTCAAGGAGGGCATGTTCGTCCCCGGCGGTTCCGGCACCCAGTTCCAGAAGGCGCAGGCGTCCTGGAGCAACGACCAGAAGGCTCTGCTCTACCCGACCGGCGGCTGGATCGAGAACGAGATGAAGCAGGCCACCAAGGCCGACTTCCAGATGACCGGTTTCCCGGAGATGGTGCTCAGCGCCAGTCCGAAGATGCCCTACGAGGCGGTTCGTGCCGCCGCGGGCGAGCCGTTCATCGTTCCCAAGAAGGCCAAGAACGTGGCCGGCGGCAAGGAGGTCCTGCGGGCGTTGCTGTCCAAGGAGGGCGCCGCCAACTTCGCCAAGACGAAGCTGGCCCCGACCATCGTCAAGGACACCGTGCCCGCCGACGGCTACGGATCCACGGCGCTGGTCTCGCAGTCGAAGATGCTCGCCGACGCGGGCGAGAACATCTTCGACTACAAGTTCGTCAACGCCTACGGGATCAACACCGACATGCTGGTGCCGTGGAACTCGTTCCTCGCCGGTGACCTCGACGCCGCGGGCCTGACCAAGGCGCTGCAGAAGATCTCCGACAAGATCCGGAACGACGACTCCATCGAGAAGTTCGAGGTCAGCTAGCATCACCATGAGTGACATGATCACCAAAACCGAGACCGTGAGCGGCCGGTCGACACCGGCCGCTCGCGGCGGGCGTCCCCGACGCCGCAAGCTGACCTTCGACCGGGTGACCTTCTTCCTCGCGTTCCTCGGTGTCCCGTTGGCCGTCTTCGTGACGTTCGTCCTGATCCCGTTCGTTCAGGCGATCTTCTGGGCCATGACCGACTGGCGCGGCTTCAGTCCGGACTACAACTTCATCGGGCTGGACAACTTCACCAAGATGTTCCAGGACGACGTCTTCATGAAGGCGTTGCGCAATGTCGCGTTGCTGGCGGCCTTCGTACCGCTGGTGACGCTGACGCTCGCCCTCGGGGTCGCGGTGGCCATCACCCTGGGGGGTCCCAGCAAGGGTCCTGTCCGGGGAATCCGGGGAGCGTCGTTCTACCGGGTCATCTCGTTCTTCCCCTACGTCGTGCCGGCGATCATCGTCGGCCTGATCTGGGCGCAGATGTTCGACCCGAACGCCGGTCTGCTCAACGGCATGCTCACCAAGCTCGGGCTGAGCGGATTCAAGGAGTTCGCCTGGCTGGGCGAGGAGTCGACGGCGATGCCGGCCCTGATGTTCGTCTTCGTCTGGGGACTCGTCGGGTTCTACGCCGTGCTCTTCATCGCCGCGATCAAGGGAGTCCCCGGCGAGATGTACGAGGCGGCCAAGATCGACGGAGCCGGCCGGCTCCGCACGACGGTCTCGATCACTCTGCCGGCGATCCGGGACACTGTGCAGACGGCGTACATCTACCTGGGTATCGCCGCGTTGGACGCGTTCGTCTACGTACAGGCGCTGTTGCCGAACGGCGGACCCAACAACTCGACCCTGACGATCAGCCAGCGGCTGTTCAACGTCGCCTTCCGCCACGGGCAGTTCGGATATGCCACCGCGATGGGGGTCGTCCTCGCCGTTGTCACCCTGGTGTTCGCGTTGCTGGTGTTCACCGTCAACCGCCTGACCGGCGGTGGCGAGGACAAGAAGAAAGCGCGTGGGTCCAAGGCTCGGCGTGCGGGACTCAAGGGAGGTGCTCAGTGAGCGCCGTAACCGCCGACCGGAAGCTGATGAGAGGCGCCGCGGGCAGCGACCGCAGATTCGCGGCACTCTCGCACTTCCTGCTGATCCTGTGGTCCGTGATCGTGATCGTGCCCATGCTGTGGGTGCTGGTGTCGTCGTTCAAGTCGACCGGCGAGATTCTTTCGTCGCCGTTCACGCTGCCGGATCACTGGAGGCTCGAGAACTACGCGCACGCGTGGAGCGACGCGAACATCGGGAAGTACTTTCTGAACTCGGTGGTCATCGTTGTCTCCGCGCTGTTCCTGGTGATGCTGTTGGGCTCGATGTGCGCCTATATCCTGGCGCGGTTCACGTTCCCCGGGCGCCGGCTGATCTACTACGTGATGCTGGCGGGGTTGACCTTCCCGGTATTCCTGGCGATCGTGCCGCTGTTCTTCCAGCTGCAGAACCTGGGGCTGCTGAACACGCGGCTGGGACTGATCCTCACCTACGTCGCATTCGCGCTGCCGTTCACGATGTTCTTCCTCTATTCGTTCTTCCGGTCACTGCCGCATGACGTCTACGAGGCCGCGTTGATCGACGGTGCCGGCGACTGGCGGGCGTTCTTCCAGGTCATGCTGCCGATGGCCAGTCCGGGCATGGCCGCGGTGGCGATCTTCAACTTCCTGGGATTGTGGAACCAGTTCCTGCTGCCGGTGGCGCTCAACACCGACCAGAGCAAGTGGGTCCTGACTCAGGGAATGGCCGCCTACGCGTCCTCGCAGGTCTACGACGTCGACTACGGTGCGCTGTTCGCGGCGATCGTGATCACGGTGGTGCCCGTACTGGCCGTGTACGTCGTCTTCCAGCGCCGGATCGCCGGTTCGGTTTCGCAGGGCACCTTCCGCTGACACCTGCTGTCCGACACCCGAAGTGCCCCGGCGGATCACTCCGCCGGGGCACTTCGCCGTGCGGACCAGGCACCGCGGCGGACCTGTTCCGCGTACCGGGCGTCGAGTTCACGGGGGTGGGTACGCAGCCCTCGCCTCCTGGCCGAGAGGGCCGGCAAGGGCGCGCAACCTCTTCGTGACCTGAACGATCAGGTGATCGCTCCGGCGGAGCACGCCCGGATCGCCCCGCAGCCGCTGACCCGCCGGGCTCCGGCCGTGAGCAGGGCGGCCGGGGCGGGCGACCCCGAGGCGCCGGAGATCGTACGGAAAGGAGCGCGCCACCTCGTCGCCGCGGCAGCACGCGTACACCGGTCCGAGAACCCGGGCGTGTTCGCCGGATCCGTGCTGACCAGCGAAGGGAGCCCTCGCTCGGCGGTACGACAACTGCTCACCGAGCAGGGGGGACGGACCGGTCCGTACGGCGGGCGGCGACGCCGGGGCGGCCGCTGGGACGGCTGCGGCGAGGCCGTGGACCCGGTGGAGGCGCCCGTGCACGCCTCACCGCACGCGACATTCACCGGCGTCCATCCGTCCATAGCGGCTTTCGCACCCGCCGCGCTCGTCTGACCTGCGCTTCTGCCTCAACTGTGGTCGGAGGCGGCGCCGCTCAATCGCGCCTTCCCCTGCTCAAGGTCTTGACGGATCGGAACCCCAAAGGCTCATCTTAGAGTTCACATGTTGGAGATAGGGCGGGGTCTCATGGCTGCGATCCCGCGCGGGGGCGGCCGTCGTGCCGTCCGGCAAAGGCAGGAGTGAGTGAGTCGATGGAGACTCCGGGGTCGCAGACGTCTCTGCATCGCGCCAACCTTGAGCGGGTCGTGCGCGCCGTACGCATGGCTGGATCGCTCACCCAGGCGGAGATCGCCAGGAGCACGGGCCTCTCCGCGGCCACCGTCTCCAATATCGTTCGTGAACTGAAGGACAGCGGCACGGTCGAGGTGACCCCCACCTCGGCGGGCGGCCGCCGGGCCCGCAGCGTCTCGCTCAGCGGGGACGCGGGCATCGTGATCGGCGTCGACTTCGGCCACACCCACCTGCGCGTGGCCGTCGGCAACCTGGCCCACCAGGTGCTCGCCGAGGAGTCCGAGCCGCTGGACGTCGACGCCTCGTCCGCCGAGGGCTTCGGACGGGCGGAGCAGCTGGTCAACCGGCTGATCGAGACCACCGGGATCAGCCCCGGCAAGGTCATCGGGGTGGGACTCGGTGTTCCCGGCCCGATCGACGTGGAGTCCGGCACCCTGGGCTCCACGTCGATCCTGCCGGGCTGGACGGGCATCAACCCCAGCGAGGAGCTGTCCTCGCGCCTCGGCGTGCCGGTGTACGTGGACAACGACGCCAACCTCGGCGCGCTCGGCGAGCTGGTGTGGGGGAGCGGCCGGGGGGTCAGGGACCTCGCGTACATCAAGGTCGCCAGCGGTGTCGGCGCCGGTCTGGTCATCGACGGCCACATCTACCGGGGCCCCGGCGGCACGGCCGGCGAGATCGGCCACATCACCCTCGACGAATCGGGCCCGGTCTGCCGCTGCGGCAACCGCGGCTGCCTGGAGACCTTCACGGCCGCGCGCTACGTCCTGCCCCTGCTCCAGCCCAGCCACGGCCCGGATCTCACCATGGAGCGGGTGGTCCAGCTGGCCCGCGAGGGCGATCCCGGGTGCCGGCGGGTGATCGGTGACGTCGGGCGCCACATCGGCAGCGGGGTCGCCAACCTCTGCAATCTGCTGAACCCGAGCCGCGTGGTGCTGGGCGGCTCGCTGGCGGAGGCCGGGGAGCTGGTTCTGGGACCCATCAGGGACTCCGTGTCGCGTTACGCCATTCCCAGTGCGGCCCGGCAGCTGTCCGTGCTTCCGGGGGCCCTGGGCGGCCGTGCGGAGGTGCTGGGCGCGCTGGCGCTCGTCCTGAGCGAGATGGGGGATTCAACCCTTTTGGAGAGCACCCTCCCTGCGGCCACTCCTGCCTTCACTTAGATAACGAATGGCACCGTTGTCATCTCGTTAAGGATTTACTCCTTGACGCCGCCCTCGCGGCCGAGTTGACTTCCAGCCACCTCGGCCGCGACGTTGCGGCCTCGTCAGGGAGGCAAACCCCCAATGAACGCAATGACGCGACGCATCGTCATAGGCACGGCCGCCGTTTCGATGGCCGTCTCCCTCGCCGCCTGCGGCAAGGCCGGCGACGACAAGAAGGACTCGGCGGACTCGGGCAGCAAGACCAAGATCGGTCTGCTGCTCCCGGAGAACAAGACCGCCCGCTACGAGACGCTGGACAAGCCGCTGTTCATCGACGCGGTCAAGAAGGACTGCGCCGACTGCGAGGTCGTCTACAACAACGCGGGCGGGGACGTCGGCCAGCAGAAGCAGCAGTTCGAGCAGCAGATCGCCGACGGCATCAAGGTCATCGCGATCTCCTCGGTCGACGCCGAGAAGTCCGCCGCGTGGGTCGCCGGCGCCCACAAGAAGGGCGTCAAGGTCGTCGCGTACGACCGCGCCATCGCCGGTGCCGACGCCTACGTCAGCCACGACAACGAGAAGATCGGCCGGCTCCAGGGCCAGGCCGTCCTCGACGCCCTCGGCTCCAAGGCCGCCAAGGCCAACCTCGTCATGATCAACGGCGACGAGAAGGACCCGAACGCCGGTCTGTTCAAGAAGGGCGCCCACGCGTCCCTCGACGGCAAGATCAAGATCGCCTACGAGGCGTCCGGCGAGTGGGACCCGAAGATCGCCGGCGAGAAGATGACCGCCGCCATCTCCTCGGTCGGCAAGGGCAAGATCGACGCCGTCTACTCCGCCAACGACGGCATGGCGGGCGGCATCATCACCTCCCTGACCAACGCCGGCATCAAGGACATCCCGGTGGGCGGCCAGGACGCCGAGCTCCCCGGCATCCAGCGGATCATCGCCGGTACGCAGACCTTCACGATCTACAAGTCGCCGAAGCAGCTGGCCCCCGAGGCCGCCAAGTTCGCCGTCAACCTGCTCCAGGGCAAGGACATCGGCGCCCAGGGCGAGACGGACGGCGTTCCGTCCACGCTGCTCGAGCCGACCGTGGTGAACAAGGACAACATCCAGTCCACCGTGATCAAGGACGGCATCTACAAGGTCGCCGACGTCTGCGTCAAGGACATCGCCGCCAAGTGCACCGCGCTGGGCATCAAGTAGTCCCTCCACGCGCCAGGGCCGGCCGGCCCTGGCGCGTACGGGTCCGGTCCGCCCCGCACGGCGGATTCCGCCCGCCCCCCTGACTGTCCGGCCCCGGCCGGCTCACACCCCGCTTCCGGCCGGGTGCCGGACACTCACCCCCCAGTGCTTCCCGTATGTCGACGCTGCCCTCGCGGCGCGGCGTCTCCGCCGGTCAGGCGGCACATCCCCGCCGGTCAGGCGGCGAAGGAGATGGTTCACGTGTCAAAGACGCCCGTGCTGGCGTTGCGTGGAGTCTTCAAGCGATTCGGAGCGGTCCAGGTCCTCTCCGGTGTCGATCTCGAAGTCCACGCGGGAGAAGTGGTCGCCCTCGTCGGCGACAACGGTGCCGGAAAGTCCACGCTGGTCAAGACGATCGCCGGCGTGCACCCCATCGATGAGGGCGTCATCGAGTGGGAGGGCGCGAAGGTCGACATCAGCCGTCCGCACGACGCCCAGAACCTCGGCGTCGCCACCGTCTACCAGGACCTCGCGCTCTGCGACAACCTGGACGTCGTCGCCAACCTGTTCCTCGGACGCGAGATCAAGAAGGGCGGCGTCCTCGACGAGGTCGCCATGGAGAAGCGGGCCCAGGACCTGCTGTCCACCCTCTCCATCCGCATCCCCAGCGTCCGCATCCCGGTCGCCGCGCTCTCCGGTGGCCAGCGCCAGGTCGTGGCCATCGCCCGCGCCCTGGTCGGCAACCCCAAGATCGTGATCCTGGACGAGCCCACCGCGGCCCTCGGCGTCGAGCAGACCGCCCAGGTCCTCGACCTGGTGGAGCGGCTGCGCGAGCAGAACCTCGGCGTCATCCTCATCAGCCACAACATGGCCGATGTGAAGGCCGTGGCCGACAAGGTCGCCGTGCTGCGACTCGGCCACAACAACGGCGTCTTCCCCGTGGCGACGACCAGCCACGAGGAAATCATCGCCGCGATCACGGGCGCCACGGACAACGCCGTGACCCGCCGCAAGTCCCGCAGCGCGGAGGCATCCAAGTGAGCAACACCAACGAGACTCCGGCCAAGGTCCCGGCCCAGGCGGAGCCCGCCGAGGCCCCCGCGCCGGCGGAAGGCGCGGTCCGGGTCGTCGACCCCCGGCTGCTCGTCCGCGAGCAGGGCTTCAAGGGTTACTGGACCGAGTTCAAGCGCAAGGTGCGCTCGGGCGAGATCGGCTCGCTGCCCGTCGTGGTGGGCCTGATCATCATCGGCATCGTCTTCCAGGCCGAGACCGGCAACTTCCTCACCTCGTACAACCTCGACCAGATCACGCTGTACGCGGCGGGCCCCGGCATCATGGCCGTCGGCATCGTCTTCGTCCTGCTGCTCGGCGAGATCGACCTCGCGGTCGGCTCCGTCGCCGGTCTCGCGGGCGCGGTGTGGGCCGTCCTCGGCACGGACATGCCCGACGGCCTCGCCATCCTGCTCGGCATCCTCTCCGGCACGGTCATCGGCGCCTTCCACGGCATCGTCTTCGCCAAGATCGGCGTGCCCGCGTTCGTCGTGACCCTGGCGGGCTTCCTGGGCTGGGCCGGCATGCAGACCTGGGTGATGGGCGAGAAGTCCACCATCACCACCCCGCTCGGCAGCTTCGTCCGCGACCTGACCAGCTATTACTTCGAGGACATCGCCGCCGCCTACGGCCTCGCCGTGGTCGTGATCGCCGCCTTCTACCTCACGCAGCTGCGCGACGCGAGGCGCCGCAAGGCCGCCGAGCTGCCGCACCGCCCGCAGAGCGAGATCATCCTGCGCACCGCGCTGCTCGCCGTCCTGGCCCTCCTCGCCGCGTACGCCTTCAACCAGGAGCAGGGCCTCCCGCTCTCCCTGGTGATCTTCCTCGCCATCCTGGTCATCACCGACTTCGTGCTCCGCCGCACCACGTACGGCCGTCAGGTCTTCGCGGTCGGCGGTGGCGTCGAGGCCGCGCGCCGCGCCGGCATCAACGTGTCGTGGATCCGCATCTCGGTGTTCATGATCTCCGGCACGCTCGGTGCGGTCGGCGGTCTCTTCCTGGCCTCCGCGACCGGCGGCGCCGACCGCTCGCTCGGTGGCGGCAACCAGCTCATGATGTGCATCGCCGCCGCCGTCATCGGCGGAACGTCCCTGTTCGGCGGACGCGGCAAGGTCTGGTCCGCGCTCCTGGGCATCCTGGTCATCCAGTCGATCGTCCAGGGCCTCAACCAGATGAACCTGTCGTCCAACGCGATCCAGTACATGATCACCGGTGCGGTGCTCCTCATCGCCGTGATCATCGACTCGGTCTCCCGCAAGACCCAGAAGACCGCGGGCCGCGGCTAGCGACACCGCAGGCCACGCGCCGTACGCACCACCCGCCGGAGCCCGGCGCCCCCACCGAGGGCGCCGGGCTCCGGCACGTACCGGCGGACAAGGGGCAGCACGCCCCGACTCCCGCTTCGGGGGGAGGCCGTTAGACTCATCGGATCGGCATGCTCGACCAGCACAATCGCAAGGAGGCACGGTGACACAGCCGCGCGAAGCGCGTCACGCACGGGCGGTGGTGGGCGACGGATGGGATCTGCTGACCCGCATCGGCGGACCGCGTGACCTCGACCGGCTCACTCCCGAGCAGCTGGAGCAGCTCGCCGAGGAGATCCGGACGTTCCTGGTCGACGCGGTCTCCAAGACCGGCGGCCACCTCGGACCCAACCTCGGCGTGGTCGAGCTCACCATCGCCCTGCACCGGGTCTTCGACTCGCCGAAGGACAAGGTCCTCTTCGACACCGGTCACCAGAGCTACGTGCACAAGCTCCTCACCGGCCGCCAGGACTTCAGCCGGCTCAAGAGCAAGGGCGGCCTCTCCGGCTACCCCTCCCGGGCCGAGTCCGAGCACGACGTGATCGAGAACTCGCACGCCTCCACCGTCCTCGGCTGGGCCGACGGCCTCGCCAAGGCCAACGAGGTCCGCGGCAAGGACGACCACGTCGTCGCGGTCATCGGCGACGGCGCGCTCACCGGCGGCATGGCCTGGGAGGCGCTGAACAACATCGCCGCCGCCAAGGACCGCCCCCTCGTCATCGTCGTCAACGACAACGAGCGCTCCTACGCGCCCACCATCGGCGGCCTCGCCAACCACCTGGCCACCCTGCGCACCACCGACGGCTACGAGCGCTTCCTGGCCCGCGGCAAGGACCTCCTGGAGCGCACCCCCGTCGTCGGCAAGCCGCTCTACGAGACGCTGCACGGTGCGAAGAAGGGCCTGAAGGACTTCATCGCCCCGCAGGGCATGTTCGAGGACCTCGGCCTCAAGTACGTCGGCCCCATCGACGGCCACGACATCGAGGCCCTGGAGTCCGCCCTCCAGCGCGCCAAGCGCTTCGGCGGCCCGGTCATCGTGCACTGCCTCACCGAGAAGGGCCGCGGCTACACCCCCGCCCTCCAGGACGAGGCCGACCGCTTCCACGCCGTCGGCAAGATCCACCCCGACACGGGCCTGCCCGTCGCCACCTCCGGCCTCGACTGGACGTCGGTGTTCGGCGAGGAGATGGTCAAGCTCGGTCACGAGCGCGAGGACATCGTCGCGATCACCGCGGCCATGCTCCAGCCGGTCGGCCTGACCGGGTTCGAGAAGGAGTTCCCGGACCGGATCTACGACGTCGGCATCGCCGAGCAGCACGGCGCGGTCTCCGCGGCCGGCCTCGCCACCGGCGGCCTCCACCCGGTCTTCGCGGTGTACGCCACCTTCCTCAACCGCGCCTTCGACCAGGTCCTGATGGACGTCGCCCTGCACCAGTGCGGGGTCACCTTCGTCCTGGACCGGGCCGGCATCACCGGTACGGACGGGGCCTCGCACAACGGCATGTGGGACATGTCCATCCTCCAGGTCGTGCCCGGCCTGCGGATCGCCGCCCCGCGCGACGCCGACCAGGTCCGCGCCCAGCTGCGGGAGGCCGTCGAGGTGGACGACGCGCCCACGGTCGTCCGCTTCTCCAAGGGCGCGGTCGGCCCCTCGGTCAAGGCCGTCTCCACCGTCGGCGGCATGGACGTGCTCCGCGAGCCCGGCGCCGCCCGGCCCGACGTGCTGCTGGTGTCCATCGGCGCGCTCGCCCCGATGTGCCTGGAGATCGCCGACCTGCTCGACGCCCAGGGCATCTCCACGACCGTGGTGGACCCCCGCTGGGTGAAGCCCGTGGACGAGGCCCTGGCGCCCCTCGCCGCGCGGCACCGCGTCGTCGTCACCGTCGAGGACAACAGCAGGGCCGGCGGCGTCGGTTCCGCGGTCTCCCAGGCGCTGCGCGACGCGGACGTCGACGTGCCGCTGCGCGACTTCGGCATCCCGCCGGTCTTCCTCGACCACGCCTCCCGCAAGGAGGTCATGGCCGAGATCGGGCTGACCGCCCCGGACATCGCCCGCCAGGTCACCGGCCTGGTCGCCAAGCTGGACGGGCGCTACGAGCCCGGCGCGGGAGACCGCACCGTCGCGGAGCGCGTCCGGGACTGACCCGTACCCCGCCTCGGCCGAACGGGCCGGTCGTACCACCCTGACGAGTGGGACGACCGGCCCGTTCGCGTGAAATCCGGCCGTGGCAGGCGTGCCGCGAACGGGTGAGGGGGCCGGGTCCGGAACATGGCGTGCACGACGAGTGCGTGGAGGTACGCCGGTGAGCACGCAGCAGGACCTGCCCCCGAGCGGGAACGGGCTGTTCAGGACCAAGACGGTCGAGCAGTCCATCCGCGACACCGAGGAGCCGGAGCACGCCCTCAAGAAGTCGCTTTCGGCCCTCGACCTGACGGTCTTCGGGGTCGGCGTCGTCATCGGCACCGGCATCTTCGTCCTCACCGGCAAGGTCGCCAAGGAGACGGCCGGGCCGGCCACCGCCCTCGCCTTCGTCGTCGCGGGAGTCGTCTGCGCGCTGGCCGCCTTGTGCTACGCGGAGTTCGCGTCCACCGTGCCGGTCGCGGGGTCCGCGTACACCTTCTCGTACGCCTCGCTGGGCGAACTGGTCGCCTGGATCATCGGCTGGGACCTGGTGCTGGAGTTCGCGCTGGGCACGGCGGTGGTTGCGGTCGGCTGGTCCGGCTACGTCCGCTCGCTGCTGGACAACGCGGGCTGGCACCTGCCCGACGTGCTGGCCGGGCCGGACGTGGCGGACGGCTTCGGCTTCGACATCCTCGCCTTCGCCCTGGTCCTGGTCCTGACCGTGATCCTGGTGCTGGGCATGAAGCTCTCCGCCCGGGTCACCACGGTGGTGGTCGCCGTCAAGATCGCCGTCGTCCTGATCGTCATCATCGCGGGCCTGTTCTTCATCGACGCCGGCAACTACTCGCCGTTCATCCCGGACGCCGAGCCCCAGCCCTCCGGGTCCGGGTTCGACGCCCCGCTGGTCCAGCTGATCTTCGGCTACGCCCCGACGAACTTCGGCGTCATGGGCATCTTCACCGCCGCCTCCATCGTCTTCTTCGCCTTCATCGGCTTCGACGTCGTCGCCACGGCCGCGGAGGAGACAAAGCTGCCGCAGCGCGACATGCCGCGCGGCATCCTGGCCTCGCTGCTCATCTGCACCGTGCTCTACGTCGCCGTGTCGATCGTCGTCACCGGCATGCAGCACTACACCGAGCTGTCGGTCAGCGCCCCGCTCGCCGACGCCTTCAAGGCCGTCGGACATCCCTTCTACGCGGGCGTCATCAGCTTCGGCGCCGCCGTCGGCCTCACCACGGTCTGCATGATCCTGCTGCTCGGCCAGACCCGGGTGTTCTTCGCGATGAGCCGCGACGGTCTGCTCCCCAGGTTCTTCTCCAAGACGCACCCGCGCTTCCGCACCCCGTACCGCCCGACCATCCTGCTCGGCGTGATCATCGCCGTCGTCGCCGGGGTGACCAGCATCAACGAGCTCGCCACGCTGGTGAACATCGGCACCCTCTTCGCCTTCGTGGTCGTCGCCCTCGGCGTCATCGTGCTGCGCCGCACCCGGCCGGACCTGCACCGCGCGTTCCGCACGCCGTGGGTGCCGGCGGTCCCGATCGTGTCGGTGGCCGCCTCGGTCTGGCTGATGCTCAACCTGCCGGCCGAGACCTGGCTGCGGTTCGCGGTCTGGATGGTGATCGGTGTGGTCATCTACTTCGCGTACGGGCGCTCGCACAGCCGGGTGAACCGCGAACGGGTCTGACGCTCAGACGCCCGGCCGCACCGTACGCGGCCCCGCGCACCGCGCCCCGTGTGCCTCGACCCGCCCGCGCAGCTCCCGGTCGGCGGTGACCACCACGCAGGGGCGGGACGCGGCGGCCCCCGCGGCCAGCTCGGCGATCAGGTCGTCGCCGCTGCCCGGCGCCGCCTCCACCCGCACCCCGGGAACGGACGCGACGTCCCGGGCCCGGCCCTCGACCACCAGCACCAGCTCGACGGGGCCGGGCGTACCGGGCAGGCCGTCGGAGGCGTAGGACACCAGCGAGTCGCGCAGCCGCTCGGCCGCGCCCCGCCGGTCGCGCCACCAGCCGTCGGGGACGGACCCGACGACATTGGCGGCGTCGACGATCACCAGGGGCAGCGGATTCGGCATGGGGCCAGCCTGTCACGCCGGGGTGCCCCGAAAGCCCGCGCAAGCGGTCCGGACGCGGTGATTCCAAGGGTTCGAACGGTGATTCTATGATGGGTGCTCCCCGCCTTCCGGATGCCGGTCGAGACACAAAGCCGCAGATCGGGGGCGGACCATCACGGAAGGAAGACGCCACGACATGCGAGTCAGGTCGAGACGTGCCCAGGGGAGCGCCTCGGGCAAGGACGACGACGCCCTGCGAGACGTCGAAAGCGCCCGTGGGACCGGCGAGACCCCGGTCGACGGACGCTGGCTCGTGTGTGGCAAGGACGGCAGACTCACCGCCTACGCCCGCAACGAGGACGGCCTTCTGCGCTGGACCGAGGAACGCCCCGGCGGCCCCGGCTGGCAGGGCCCCGAGTTCTTCCCGGTCCCGGCCCTGACCCACCTCGGCGTCGCCCAGGGCCCGGACGGCTACGTCCACTTCATCGGCCGCCGCACGGTGCACGGCGACGAGGAGCAGCCGCAGGTCGACCTCGTGCACGCCACCCAGTACCAGACGGGCCGCCCGGTCACCTCCTGGCGGACCGTGGGCAATCCGTACAAGGACGGGGACGAGCGAGCCGCCCGCATCGGTCCGCCGGTCGTCGCCGTCGCCCCGACCGGCCTGGTCCACGTCTTCGTCCGCAACGCCAACGGCGGCATGATGCTGCGACGCGAGGCGAAGAGCGGCAAGTGGGAGGGGTGGAAGGACCTCAGGGGCACCCTGGGCAAGGAGACGATGGCCGTCTCGGTCGCCGAGTCGGGCCGCATCGAGCTTCTGGTCCCCGGCAACAACAAGGCCATGCGGTGGGCCCAGACCGAGCCCGGCGGCGCCTTCCAGAAGGGCGACAACCTCAACATCAAGATCGCCGGCGGCGCGGTGAGCGTGCTGGAGACCGCGCCCGACCGCAACACCTTCTACTGGACCGACGCCACCACCGGCACCCTGGTCGCCCACCGGCTCGACGCCCCGCCCCTCACGATCGGGGACACCGCGGCCGAGGGCCGGGTCGCCGTGCTCCGCGCCGAGCTGGACGACTACGACTGCACGGTGCTCGCCCACCGCACCCGTGACGGCCGCGTGCTGCTCGCGGCCTGCGGTACGGAGAACGAGGCGGGCGGCCTGTGGTGGGCGGCGACGGGCGAGCGCACCTCGGCACCCCCGGCGTTGGCGCTCGACGGCGCGGGGCGCGTGGTGCTCGCCATGATCGGCGAGCGCGGCGGGCTGTACGTGGCCCGGCAGAACGACGAGCCCGGGCTCGCGCTGGGACCCGCCCAGCGGGTGTGACGCGTGCACGGCCCCGGGAGCGTTCCCGGGGCCGTTGCCGTGCCGTCAGCCCTGGCCGAGCGCCGGCGACTTCTTGGCGGACTCGGGGATCGGGGTGTCCTCGCGGATGGCCTTCCACAGCGCCTTCGCCCGCGACTCCACGGCCACGACGCGGTTGTGGTCGATCTTGTCGTACTCGACGGGGAGCATGATCGTCTCCATCGTGTCCGGGTCGACCCCGTTCATGGACCGGGCGAACTTCGCGAGCGAGGTGAGCGAGGCCAGCTCCTCGTCGGTGGTCAGGGCCGCCGTGGCCGAGTTGGCGATCTTGTAGGCGCTCGTCGGGCTGCCCAGCAGGTCCTGGCTCTTGACCTCCTTGAGCAGGCCCATGAGGAACTGCTGCTGGAGGCCGATGCGGCTCAGGTCGGTGCCGTCGCTGAGGCTGTAGCGGGTGCGGACGAACTTCAGGGACTCGGTGCCGTCGAACTTGTGCGGCCCGGCGTCGACGTTCAGCCCGGTCTTCTTGTCGTGAATCGGTTCCTTGACGTCGATGTTCACACCGCCGATGGCGTCGACGAGTCCCTTGAACCCGGCGAAGTTGATCTCCAGGTAGTGGTCGATGCGCACGCCGGACATCTTCTCGACGGTCTTGACCACACACGCCGGACCGACCAGCGAGTACACGGAGTTGAACATCACACGGTCCTTGGTCGGCACCGTCGAACCGTCCGCCTTGGTGCACTCGGGACGGGTCACCAGGGTGTCGCGCGGTATGGACACGGCGACGGCCTTCTGGCGGCCCTCCGGAATGTGCACGACGAGCGCCGTGTCGGACCGGGCCCCGCTGACCCCGGCCCCGCCGCCCAGCTCCTTGTTCTCCGAGCCGGCCCGCGAGTCGGACCCCAGGACCAGCAGGTTCTGCCCGCTGGTGGGCAGCTTCTCGGGACGGTCCTCGCCGAGCGCCTTGTTGATGTCGACGCCCTTGATGTTGCCGTTGAGGTGGCTCCAGAACCACCACGCGGTGCCGCCCACGGCGACGACGAGGACCAGGGCCGACACCAGGATCGCCCGCCGTATCCGCTGGCCCCGCGTCCGGACACGCTTGCGCCCGCGGCGGCGGGGGGTCTCCGGGGAGCTCCCCCGGCCGGGGGTGGTGTCGTCTTGGCTCATCCTGAGTGAGTCCTCACAGCTTGTGGCCTGGTCAGGGCGCAGGTGATGGGGGTGGGACTCGGGTGGGGGGTGAGCCGGTCCTCGTTTTCCCGGGATGAGAACTATAAACAGTCGATCAGGTGTACGTACGAAGGCTGTGGCGTAACTGTGACAGACCGGGCGGTCGAGTCAGCGGGTGACCGGTTCGGGGCGACATCGATCATGTTTGTCGGAAACCATCAGGCATCGGAATGCTATGAGTGGATTTCCTGACCGAAGCGGGAGTGCTTATCTTCTTGGGAGCCGGGGCAACCGCACGCCCGGTTCCCTAAGTGAGGAAGGCGGGCGCATGGCACGCAGAGGGGGGCGTCGGCCGGAGCGCGGCAGGCGGGCACAGGATCGTGTGGGCGCCGCTCGGGCGGGTGACGCCGGCGGCGTGGCCATCGTGGTCGCGAGCCCCGGGGACGCCGTGGAACCTCTGGCCTTGCAGCGGAGCGGCCCGTCGGTCGACGTCGTCTGCGCCCAGCCCGGCACCCCGGAGGAGCGGGCGGCGCTCGACCGCGCCATGGCCGGCGCCGCGGACCGCGGCGTCCGGGTCTCGGGTGAGCCCTGGGTCATCGACGCCGAGCCGGGGAAGACCACCGCCCGGGTGCTCGAGGCACTGCGTCACCTGCGGCCGCTGCTGGTGACCACCCTGGACCCCGACCCCGAGCACACCTCCCTCGACCCGGAGGCCAAGGGCCCGGTCGTCACGGAGCCGCCTCTGCGCGGCAGCGTGGCGCGCGCCACGATCGCCGCCGCCCGCCAGTACCAGCGGGAGTGCGGTTCGCCGGTGTTCGTACGGTGCCACCGGGCGGGCGTGCCGGCCACGCTGGGGCCCCGGGCGTGTGAGCGTCATCCGCTCCCGCTCCGCTGGCTCGTCAGGGGCATGGACGGCAGGCTCTCCGCCTATCTGCCGTCGGCCGCGGGGGTGCTGCGCTGGACCGAGAGGCGCGTGGGCGGGAACGAGTGGACCGGCCCGGAACTCCTCGAAGGACCCGATCTTCTCCCCGGACTCGAAGTGGTCCAGGATGCCCAGGGCTATGTGCACCTCTTCGGCCTGGTCCGCCGGAAGGGGCCGGGCGGCACGGACTGGGTCGAGGTGGTCCACACCACCCAGTACCAGAGCGGGCGTGCGCTGGGGGCCTGGCACTCCGTGGGCAACCCGAACGGCAAGGACCCCGGCAAGAGCCGCGAGGTCGGCTTTCCCGCCGCGGCCTTCGACGCCAGTGGTGACCTCGCCGTCTTCGTACGCAACTTCGGCCACAGCGTCAGCGTCCGCCGGCAGGGAACGAACGGGCGGTGGAGCGGCTGGCAGCACCTTCGCGGGGTCCGCGTCGCCGACGAACTCGTCGCGCAGCCCGGTGGTTCGGGCGTACCCGAGGTCTGGGCCAGGGCGAGGGACGCGGCGGCCGCCATCCGCTGGCACCGCGATGTGCCGTCGGGCGAGTGGACGCTGGACGCGACGGGATCGGTCAGCCCGGCCCCCGGCACCCTGTCGGCGGCTCCTGAGGCGGGGTCGGTGCGCTACCGGTACGCGGGGAGCAACGAGGTCTGTGTGCAGGTGCCGGGGGCCGGTGCTGTGAGCCTGGGCGGGCCGGACGGCATGGGGCCGGTGGCCGGGGTCGCCGGCGTGGACATCCAGGGCTGGGGCTGCACGGTGCTGGCGCGGTCGGGGGAGTCCGGCGCGTGCCTGGTGGCGGCGCATGCGGACGGGCGGCCGGAGAGCGGCGTGTGGTGGTTCGACGTGGGGGAGACCTCGGTGGTGCCGCCTGCCGTGGCGGTCGACGGCCTCGGCCGTGCGGTCGTCGCGGTGCTGGGGGACGACGGGCGGCTGCGGATCACGCGCCAGGAGCCGGGCGACGCAGGTCTCGTCTTCGCCCAGTGGACCGTGATCGCCGGGATCTGAGCTGCGGCCCGGAGACGGTTTACATGATCACGTGTGACCGTCTTTGATGGTTTCAAGTTTGACCACGCCCTTGGTAAGGTCTGATCCTGTCTTTATGTGGATCACAAGTGAAGATCCTGTGTCCACTATGTGAACGCCCCTTGATTGCGACTTTTGCAGGCCGATGGGGCCGCGTTGACCGCGTGAGTCGTGAGTGTCTGAGGGGTTATGGGGAAACTGTCGCTGCGAGCCGTTCAGAAGCTGACGTGCAAGAAGCGCGATGCCTGGTGGACCGTCCTGCTGGTCGACCCGGTCGCGACGCGCATGCTGATCGTGATGGCCAAGTTCAAGTTCATCACCCCGAACCGGGTGACCTGGTCGGCGCTGTTCGTCGGCCTCGGTTCCGCGTACTTCTTCCTCAAGGGCGACACCGCCTCCCTCGTCATCGGGGCCGCGCTCTACCATCTGAGCTTCATCCTCGACTGCATCGACGGCAAACTCGCCCGTCTCAAGGGCAACGGCACCGTCTTCGGCGGCTGGCTCGACTACGTCTTCGACCGCATCCGAGTCCTCTTCTGCGCGCTCGCCCTGATGGGCGGACAGTACCTGAGCACCCACAACGAGCTCTACCTGCTCGCCGCCCTGGCCGTCGTCTTCCTCGACATGCTCCGGTACGTCGACGCCCTGCAGATCTACAAGATGCGCATGTCCATGCGCATGAAGATCGAGAAGGTCACGCTGGAGCGCAAGGCGCTGGAGGAGGAGCAGGCCCGGAGCGACGCGGCCGACACGGAGGCCGACCAGCCCAAGGTGGTCTTCATCGAGGACCTGCTCCGGGAGAACCCGGGCGTCGAGGCCGAGGTCCTCAAGCAGCAGGCCGGCGAGGTGGTCGACCTGCACGCCCAGTTCCGCAACCGCTTCCCCTGGTACACGCGGTTCCGCCAGGCCCTGCTGCGCAGCCGCATCCGGCCGCACCTGATCAGCGGCATCGAGTTCCAGATGTTCATCTTCATCGTGGCGCCCCTGATCGGCCGGATCCTGTGGACGACCGCGATATCCGCCGCCGCGCTCGGCCTCTTCGAGCTCGTGATCATGTACAAGTTCTGGCTGTCCACCCGTGACTTCACCCGGCTCATGGAGAAGCTCGCCACCGAGCCCTCCAAGGCCGGCGTGATCGCCGAGAACCTCCACCGGGGACGCCACCGCCGGGCCGGCGGTCTCGACGAGGAGCGGCGCGCCGCCCTGGCACAGCAGTTCCCGGTCCCCGAGCAGGACGACGACCTGGGCTTCCAGCCCTACCCCCAGCCCTATCCCCACCATGCCCAGGACATCGAGACGCAGCAGCTCAGGACGCTGCCCTACTGGGTGGAAACCGAAGGTTCGGTGCGATGAGTCCGGCAGTCGACCCGGCGGCCTACACGGTCTCCGTCGTGGTTCCCGCGTACAACGCCGCCGCCACCTTGGGCCGGGCCCTGAAGTCCGCGCTCGCCCAGACGCACCGGAACGTCGAGGTGATCGTCGTCGACGACGCCTCGGCCGACGGGACCCTCGACGTGGCGCGGCAGTTCGCGGCGGCCGACGGGCGCGTACGGATCGTCGAGCGTCCGCAGAACAGCGGCGGTGTCGGGGCACCGCGCAACAACGGCATCATGAACGCCACGGGCCAGTACGTGATGTTCCTGGACGCGGACGACGAACTCCCCCTCAAGGCGTGCGAGGAACTGCTCGCCTCGGCCGTCGTCACGGGTTCGGACATCACCGCCGGGCGCGCCCTGCGCGTCAACCTCAACACTGAGGAGACCACGGTCTGGCAGCCGCAGCTCTACGCCTCCCCGCGTACGGTGGCCGGGCTGCGCGCACTGCCCCAGCTCTTCGACGACCCGATCGCGGCGGGCAAGCTGTACCGGCTCGACTTCCTGCACAACCACGGGGTCCGGTTTCCCGAGGGCGTCTACTACGAGGACACGTACTTCTCCACGCTGGCCAACTACTGGGCCGGTTCGATCACCTTCCTCACCGCCCCCGTGTACCGCTGGATGTGGGAACGCGACTCCTCCGCGCCCTCCATAACGAACCGCCGCGGCGAACTGCGCAGCATTCAGGACCGGGTCGCCGTCCACCAGTACACGGACTCCTTCCTGCGCCAGGTCGGGGAGGACGAACTCCTCGCGCACAAGGCGGTGAAGTTCCTCTCTCACGACCTGCATCTGTACGCGCGCGAACTGCGCTCGGGCGACGAACGGTACCGGCGGGGTTTCGCCGCTGTCGTGGGCCCGTACCTGCGCTCCCTGGGGCCCTCCGTCTACGAGCTGTGCGGCGTGCTGGAGCGGGTCCGCGCCTTCTGCCTCATGCACGGGCGGGTGGACCTGGCGCTGTCCGTCTCGGACTACGCGCAACGCCGGAGCGTGCTCAGCTCGGACCTCGTCGAGCGTGACCAGCGCGTCTACTGGTCCGAAGCGCTGCTGCACCTTCCCCACGCGGAACGCTTCCTCGACGTCACGGACCTCGACCTCGTCGGCAAGCCGCTGACGGACGCGCGGCTGTTCAACCAGGCGACCGAGGTGGAGATACGGGGCGATGAACTCCACCTGTCCGGATACCTGCTCAATCAGTTCGGCAGGTTCTCCACCGGCGGCAAGATCGAACTCAAGGCCGTGCTGCGGCTGCGCAGTACCAAGAGGGACCACGTCTTCCCGGTCAACGCGGTCGAGACGGACGACCACCGTGTGCACTACCAGTCGGTCCTCGACCTGAAGGGCAGCGTGGGGGCGGCGACCGGCGAAGGAGTCTGGAACCTCTTCGTCCAGGTCCGCCACGCGGGCGAGCGCGCCACCACGACCGTGGCGATCCACGGCATCGACATCACCCGGGAACGTTACGAGGGCCCGACCGGAACGTACGAGATGTACGAGACCGTCAGCGGGAACGTCGCGCTGCGGCCGGAGACCGGGGAGCGTACCGCCCTGGACACCCGCAGGGGAACTCCCTGGAACTGGTGGCACGGCGCCGAAGCCCCGCAGCGGGTGTCCCAGCCCGGTCCGTACCAGGCCGCGGTCGTCGTCCACTGCCACAACGACGAGCACCATCTGAACGAGTCACTGAGGTCGCTGGCGGCCCAGAGCATGTTCGCCCAGACGCAGATCGTGTTCGTCGACGACGGTTCCACCGACCGTACGGGCGAGTTCCTGCACAACTTCGTCGCCTACTACCGCAACGCCTCCGTGCTCCGGCACCCCCCGCAGGGCGCGGCGGCAGCCTTCGAGCACGGCCTCGCCGAGGTCGTCGCCCCCTACGTGCTGTTCGCCAGTGGCCGCGACATTCTCGGTGCCGACAGTCTGCGACAGCTCACCGAGTCGGCCGTCAAGCACGACGTCGATGTGGCCATCGGGAACTACGACACGTTCCCCGGACCGCGTCGCAACGCCAACGAACCGTGGAAGCGGTACTTCGGCGGGGGCGCCAAGGGCCGGACCGACCTGGTGACCAAGGCTCCGCACATGCTGTTCTCGGTCGACCTCGGGAACAAGCTCTTCCGCGTCTCGATGCTGCGTGACCACGGGATACGGCCGTCGGACGGCGGCATGTTCGTCGAGACGTGGGTCAGCATGCTGGCGCTGGCGACCGCCCGGACCTTCAGCATGGTCGACCGGTACGTCTATTTCCAACGCGATCCCGCTCAGAACGACTCGCTCTTCGACGTCGACTGGAACGACCCGGTCAAGGTCCGCCAGCGGCTCCGCCTCAACCGGTACCTGCTGGACTACGCCGAACGGCTGGAGGAGCCCATGGCGCTCCTGGTCCAGCGTTTCGTGGTCCGCTCCTACCAGCCGTTCCTGCGCAACTACCACCGCATCATGAACCGCACGGAGATCGCGGACGTCTTCGAGGACCTGTGCGCCGTCTACGCCCGGATCCCGGAGAAGGTGCTGCTCCAGTACGTGACGCACCCCGTGTCACGGATCCAGCACCACGCCGTCCGCACCGGCAACTTCCCGCTGTTCTGCGACCCGTTCTCCAAGCCCGAGTACGAGCCGTCGCTGCAACTGGACGAGACGGGCATGTACCGGCGGCTCGCGGCCGACGGCGTCGCGTCCAGCCTGCTGCGGGTGGAGCGCCAGAAGGCCGTACTCGAAAGCGTGCGCTACCGGGACGGCGAGCTTCAGTTCGAGGGTCTGATGACCCTGACGGGCGTCGACATCTCCCAGCTCTTCACGAACCGCATCGAACTGATTTGCACGGACGGGACGAGGAGCGTGGCGATCCCCGCCGAGCAGGTGTACCGGCGCGACCGGTGGCGGGTCAGGAACGAACGGGACTGGTTCGGGGGATGGCGCGCGGCGGCGGCGCCGAAGGCGCTCGCCGGACTGGCCGGCCGCGACCTCACGGTGGTCCTGCGCTTCCACGACGGCGACCGTCACGTCGACGCTCCGGTCGGAGCACGGCTGATGCTGCATCGGTTCAAGGGCATGCGCAGGATCGGCCGCGACTGGCTGTGGCTCGGAGTCGGCGAGGACGACTCCATGGTCTTCCGCTACTTCACCGGGGCGGGCCGGAAGCTGCGGGGCCGGCTGTGGCATCTGCGGCGCCAGCTGCGGTCCGCGCTGCCCGGCCGACCGGGCTGGCGTACGCGCCTCGCCTACCTGCTGAGCTATCCCCGGCTCCACCGCAAGAACATCTGGATCATCGGTGAGAGGGCCGACACCGCGCAGGACAACGCCTACCACCTGTTCCGGTGGATCAGGGAGAACCAGCCGCGCCGGAAGGTCTACTACGCCATCAACGGGGACGCCAAGGACCGGGCCAAGGTGGCACCGTACGGGCACGTCCTGGACCGCACCTCGCGCAAGTACCGGATGTATCTGCTGCATGCCAAGCGGCTCATCAACCCGTACGACCTGGAGGCGTACCTCGGGTTCCCCGAGCTCAGCAAGAGCTCCTTCCTGCGGGGCTACGGAGACCTGCTGAACTACCGGAGGGTCTTCCTCCAGCACGGGGTCACCTACAACGACGTGGCGCCCTCGGTGCACCAGCAGGTCACCGACGTGGACCTGTTGCTGACCGTGGGCGAGGCGGAGCGCTCGTACTTCGCCGAGCACTGCGGATACGGCTACGCCCGGGTCGCGGCCGCGGGCTTCCCGCGGTTCGACGCCCTGCAGCCCGTGCGTTCGGGACGGCCGAGGGTGCTTCTGATGCCCACCTGGCGGAGAGACATCGTCGCCCCTTCGTACGACAGGGCGGCCAAGGCGAAGATCCCGTTCGCCGCGTCCGACTACTTCCGGTTCTTCTCGACCCTGCTGCGCGACGAGCGCCTGCTGGCCGTGCTCGAACAGTGCGGGGTGGAACTGGAGTTCATGCCGCACTATGAGATCCGCCCCTATCTGCACCACTTCCGCATCGACCATCCGTCGGTGACCGTGACCGGTGACGGACGGGACGTGCAGCTGGCCATGCGCGAGTGTTCACTCCTGGTCACCGACTACTCGTCGGTCTTCTTCGACGTGGCCTACATGGGCACCCCCATCGTCTACACGCCGTTCGACGAGGAAGACTTCTACGGCAACCACTACAAGCGCGGCTACTACGAGTTCGAGCGCGACGGGTTCGGCCCGGTCTGCCGCGACGTCGACGCGACGGTGCGGGAGATCATCGCCACGATCGAGCGGGGCTTCGCCGTGGAGCCGCGGTACCGCGCCCGGGTCGACGCCTTCTTCGGCCGCCGGGACACGAGCAACTCGGAACGGGTCTTCCGGGCCATCGACGAACTGGAGGGGGCGGTCGAGAGCAGCTGGGCGCCGGACGCGCCGTCGCGCACGCACAGCGCGCTCGACGGCGGCGCGGACCTCACCGGCACGGACCGTCACGATCGGGACCCCAGCAGGGAGTGGGCGTAGTGCCGCGGACGCGCACGGTCTTCCTGGCCGGTGACTCGAGTGTGACCCGCCGGCAGCGCAGCTTCGCGCCCATGGCGGGGTGGGGCCAGACACTGCCCCTCTTCATTCCCTCCGCCGAGATCGTCAACTGCGCACGAGCCGGAGCGAGTTCACGCAGCTTCATGGAGCGCGGCAGGTTGGCCTGGCTCCTGCGGGAGGCCCGGCCGGACGACCTGGTCCTGTTGTCGTTCGGGCTGATCGACATGAAGCCCGGCCAGGGCCGACACACCGAGCCGTTCCGTGACTACCGGGCTCGCCTGAGCCAGTGTGTGGACGCGGTGCGCGACCGCGGAGCCCACCCGGTCCTCGTGACCAGCCACGAGCGCAGGGTTTTCGACGCGCAGGGCAACCTGCGGCCGCTGCTCGGGATGTACCCCGTGGCCATGAGGGAGGTCGCGGCGGACAAATCCGTACCGCTGATCGACCTGAACGAGTGGAGCACGCGTTGGTGGCGTGAGGCCGGTCCGGACGGCACGCGGCAGATATTTCTCTACCTCGCCCCGGGGGAGCACCCCAACTACCCCGAGGGCGTGGCCGACAACACGCACCTGCGCGTCGGCGGAGCGATCGAGTGCGCGCGCTTCATCGCCCGTGAACTCCGGGACCGCTCGATGCTGGAAGCGGACTACTTCGAGAACCTGGAACGTCCTTGCTTCTCCCCCGACAGCGTGGAGTGGCTGGATGACGATGTCTTCGGCGAACTGGTGCGGACCCGGACCTTGGAGGTCGTCGAATGAATGACTGGTATCCGCTCGCCCGTATCCAGGTCGCGCACCCGGAGCGCCCGGGAGTCTCGGCGCTCATGGAGCTCCACGCCGACGCGGACCCCGAGGCCCCCGTGGTGCCGGGCCAGGACATCGCCCTGCACCTGCAGATACTGCCCGCGGGCGGCCCCTACCGCGCGTACGGCTACATCTTCGACGACATCGTGGCCGAGCACGCCACCATGGCCCGGCTGCAAGGGCTCGGACACCTCCCCAACGGCCGGTTCGCGACGTACGCGAGCGGAAACGAGCCCCGGGCGGTGACCGCCGTCCTCACGGTGAACGACGACGCTCCCGAGGGTGCGGTCCTGCTCCCCAAGGTGTGCGTCGGCGTGATGTCGTACGCGGGCGAGAAACTGGTCTCGTCCGCCCAGATCACCGACGCGGGCTTCCGGGTACGCCGTGCCTGGGTGCCCGGCCGCAGCCTGTCCATCCCGTCCGGCGGCTACGCCGTCATCGGTCCCGACCGCGACGCTGCCGCGGCGGGCCTCCGGGTAGTCGGCGTGGGGCTCCCACAGGCGGGTACGGTGACCGCGGCGCCGGACGGCAGCATCACCTACACGGGAGTGCCCGGAGCGGCCGGCTACGACCGCTTCTCCGTCTGTTACGAGAACGCGCGGGGCCACCGGAACTGGTCCGAGGTGACCGTGTACGCGGGGGACATCGGCAGCAACACCGGGTTGCTCCCGGGCGCCCTCGCGGGATGAGGCGTCGGCTGTTCCTGACCGCGGCCGGCGGCTTGGCCCTGAGCGGTTGCGACACCGCGCCGGCGCCGAGGCTCCGCCCTCCCGCCCGCCGAACCCCCTCCGTCGGCCCGCTTCCCCCCGGCGTCCGGTACGAGGAGCACACGGTCCGTCTCCCGGCCGGCCCCGTGCGCCACCAGGTGCTGTCCGTCGCGCCGGACGCGGCGGTCACGCTGGGCGCGGTGCACGGCGCCCGCCTGGACACGGCGGAGACCGTGCGGTCCATGGCGCAGCGGGCCGGGGCGGTCGCCGCCGTGAACGGTTCCTTCTTCGACATCCGCACCAGTGCGGTCTTCAGCGGCTACGACGGGGACCCGCTCGGGCTGTACGTCGAGAACAACGTACTGCTCAGTGAGGCGGCGAGCGGACGTACCGCCCTGGTTCTGGGAGAGGACGCCGTCCCCGGACGCATCACCGAAGCCCGCTCGGTGAGCCGCGTGGTGGCCAAGGACGGCGCTGCGCGGCTGATCGACGGCGTCAACCGGACGCCCGGCCGGATCGTCGGATGCGGCGGAGTCGGAGGCGACGTGCTCCAGGGGCAGCGGCACACCGCCCCCGCTCACAACAAGCTCTGCACCGACCGCGATGAACTGGTGCTGTTCACCCCGCAGTGGGGAACCGAGGCGGCCCGTGCGCCGGCCGGAACCGTCGAAGCCGTCCTCGCCGCCGGAGGCCGCGTGGTCCGTCTCCGCACACCGGCCGGAGGGCCCGTGCCGGCCGGCGGCCGCGTCCTGCAGGGGACCGGCGCCGCCGCGGCCTGGCTGCGCCGCCACGCCTTGCCGGACACCGTCCTGCGCATCACGTCGCAGGTCTACGACAGCGCGGGGCGGCGGCTGTCGGGGAAGAACCTGACCGTGCTCCAGGCCGGGCCCCGGCTGCTGCGCGACGGCCGCGTCGACATCAACATCGAGGCGAACGGGGTCTCCCCGACCGCGCTCTCCCAGCGCCACCCCCGGACCCTGGCGGGGTTCACTCGTGACGGGACCCTCCTGCTCATGACGGTCGACGGCCGTGACCCCGGCGCCAGCATCGGGGTGACCATGGCCGAGGCGGCTGAATTGATGCGCGCGTGGCGCGCCCACGACGCCCTGAACCTCGACGGCGGCGGTTCCACGACGATGGTCGTGCTGGGGCAGGTCCGTAACCGCCCCAGGGGGGCGGAGGGTGCGAAGGTGAGCGAGCGCGCGGTGGCCGACGCACTGGTCGTCGTGGCGGCCTAGGGCGTCACGCGGACGGGCCGTACGGAAACGAAATCCGTACGGCCCGTCCGCGTCACAGACGAACGCGTTACGCCGGAACGCTCGCCACGCCCGCCGCCAGGAACTTCTTGCCGTTCACGCGCTCCGAGACGCCCTCGCGGTCCAGGTACGGCGTGATGCCGCCCAGGTGGAAGGGCCAGCCGGCGCCCGTGATCAGGCAGAGGTCGATGTCCTGGGCCTCGGCCACGACGCCCTCGTCCAGCATCAGGCCGATCTCCTGGGCCACCGCGTCCAGGACGCGGTCGCGGACCTGCTGCTCGGTCAGGACGGTGTCGCCCTGCTTGAGGAGGGCGGCGACCTCGGGGTCGAGGACCGGGGCGCCCGAGTCGTACACGTAGAAGCCGCGCTTGCCGGCCTTGACGACCGCCGCCAGGTTCTCGGAGACGGTGAAGCGCTCCGGGAAGGCGCGGTTCAGGGTCTCGGAGACGTGCAGGCCGATCGCCGGGCCGACCAGCTCCAGGAGCACCAGCGGGGACATCGGCAGGCCGAGCGGCTCGATGGCCTTCTCCGCCGTCTCGACCGGGGTGCCCTCGTCGATGACGTTCTGGATCTCACCCATGAAGCGGGTGAGGATGCGGTTGACGACGAACGCCGGGGCGTCCTTCACCAGCACCGCGGTCTTCTTCAGCTTGCGGGCGACCCCGAAGGCGGTGGCCAGCGACGCGTCGTCGGTCTTCTCGCCGCGCACGATCTCCAGGAGCGGGAGGATCGCGACCGGGTTGAAGAAGTGGAAGCCGACGACCCGCTCGGGGTTCTTCAGCTTCGACGCCATCTCGGTGACCGAGAGGGACGAGGTGTTGGTGGCGAGGATCGCGTGGGCCGGGGCGACCGCCTCGACCTCCGCGAACACCTGCTGCTTGACACCGATCTCCTCGAAGACCGCCTCGATGATGAAGTCGGCGTCGGAGAAGCCCTCCGCCTTGTCCAGCACACCGGAGACCAGGGCCTTCAGGCGGTTGGCCTTGTCCTGGTTGATGCGGCCCTTGCCGAGCAGCTTCTCGATCTCGGCGTGGACGTAGCCCACACCCTTGTCGACGCGCTCCTGGTCGATGTCGGTCAGCACGACCGGCACCTCCAGGCGGCGCAGGAACAGCAGGGCGAGCTGGCTGGCCATCAGGCCCGCGCCCACCACGCCGACCTTGGTGACCGGGCGCGCCAGGTTCTTGTCCGGCGCCCCGGCCGGGCGCTTGGCGCGCTTCTGGACGAGGTTGAAGGAGTAGATCCCGGACCGCAGCTCGCCGCCCATGATCAGGTCCGCCAGGGCCTGGTCCTCGCGGTCGAAGCCGGCGGACAGGTCGCCGTCCTTGGCCGCGGCGACGATCTCCAGCGCGCGGTACGCGGCCGGGGCCGCGCCGTGCACCTTGGAGTCGGCGATGGCCCGGCCGCGCGCGACGGCCTGGTCCCAGGCGTCCCCGCGGTCGACCTCGGGGCGCTCGACCGTGACCGTGCCGTTGAGCACGTCCGCGGTCCAGACGAGGGACCGCTCCAGGAAGTCCGCGCCCTCGAAGAGCGCGTCCGCGATGCCGAGCTCGAAGACCTGCTTGCCCTTGAGCTGGCGGTTCTGGTTCAGCGAGTTCTCGATGATCACCGAGACCGCGCGGTCGGCGCCGATCAGGTTCGGCAGCAGCACGCAGCCGCCCCAGCCGGGGACCAGACCAAGGAAGACCTCGGGCAGCGAGAACGCCGGCAGCGCCTTCGAGACGGTGCGGTACGAGCAGTGCAGCCCGACCTCGACACCGCCGCCCATCGCCGCGCCGTTGTAGTACGCGAACGTGGGCACCGCGAGGGTGGACAGCCGGCGGAACACGTCGTGGCCGCCCTTGCCGATGGCCAGCGCGTCCTTGTGCTCCTTGAGCAGCTCGACGCCCTTGAGGTCGGCGCCGACCGCGAAGATGAACGGCTTGCCGGTGATGCCGACGCCGGTGATCGCGCCCTCGGCGGCCTCCTTCTCGACCTGGTCGATCGCGGCATCCAGGTTCGCCAGCGACTGCGGTCCGAAGGTGGTCGGCTTGGTGTGGTCCAGGCCGTTGTCCAGCGTGATGAGGGCGAAGCGCCCCGCACCGGCCGGCAGGTCCAGGTGGCGTACGTGCGCCTGGGTGACGACCTCGCCGGGGAACAGCTCGGCCGCACCCTTCAGAAGCTCGGTGGTGGTGCTCACTTGTCGCCTCCGGCGTTCTCGAAGTGCGGGTTCTCCCAGACGACCGTCGCGCCCATGCCGAAGCCGACGCACATGGTCGTGAGGCCGTAGCGGACCTCGGGGTGCTCCTCGAACTGACGGGCCAGCTGGGTCATCAGCCGGACCCCGGAGGAGGCCAGCGGGTGGCCGTAGGCGATCGCGCCGCCGTACTGGTTGACGCGGGCGTCGTCGTCGGCGATGCCGTAGTGCTCCAGGAAGGCCAGCACCTGTACGGCGAACGCCTCGTTGATCTCGAAGAGACCGATGTCCGAAATGGAGAGACCGGCCTGGGCGAGGGCCTTCTCGGTGGCCGGGATCGGCCCGTAGCCCATGACCTCCGGCTCGACGCCCGCGAAGGCGTACGAGACGAGGCGCATCTTGACCGGGAGGCCCAGCTCGCGCGCGACGTCCTCGGCGGCGAGCAGCGAGGCGGTGGCGCCGTCGTTGAGACCCGCGGCGTTACCGGCCGTGACGCGGCCGTGGGCGCGGAACGGGGTCTTCAGGTTGGCCAGGGACTCCATGGTGGTGCCCGGGCGCATCGGCTCGTCGGCGGTGACCAGGCCCCAGCCGGTCTCACCGGCCTCCGCGTTCGTGCGGCGCACCGAGACCGGCACCAGGTCCTGCTGGATCCTGCCGTCGGCGTACGCCTTGGCGGCCTTCTCCTGCGACCGCACCGCGTAGGCGTCGGCGCGCTCCTTGGTGATCGTGGGGTACCGGTCGTGCAGGTTCTCCGCGGTCATGCCCATGAACAGCGCGGACTCGTCGACCAGCTTCTCCGACACGAACCGCGGGTTCGGGTCCACGCCCTCGCCCATCGGGTGGCGGCCCATGTGCTCGACACCGCCGGCGACGACGACGTCGTACGCGCCGAAGGCGATGGAGCCGGCCGTCGACGTGACGGCGGTCAGGGCGCCCGCGCACATGCGGTCGATGGAGTAGCCCGGGACGGACTGGGGCAGGCCCGCCAGGATGCCGGCGGTGCGGCCGAGGGTCAGACCCTGGTCACCGATCTGCGTGGTCGCGGCGATGGCGACCTCGTCGATCTTCTTGGGGTCCAGGTCCGGGTTGCGGCGCAGCAGCTCCCGGATGGCCTTCACGACGAGATCGTCGGCGCGGGTCTCGTGGTAGATGCCCTTCGGGCCCGCCTTGCCGAACGGGGTGCGGACGCCGTCTACGAAGACGACGTCCCGGATGGTACGAGGCACGATGGCTCTCCTCCAGGGTGCGGGATGGCACTGCTGCGGGGCGCGCCCGGAGGCACGCCGCTCCGGTCATGCTACTTGCGGGTAACCAGACTGCCCACCCCCTGGTGCCGGAGCGGCGAAGGTCACACGCGGAAACTGCCCGGGGAGCACCCCTGCGCACACGGCGAATGGCCCGGACGGACTCGTTTTCGAGTCCGTCCGGGCCATTCGCCGTGTGCGGAACCTGGCGTGATCACGCCCCTGTCCTGTGCCGTCACCGGGGCCGTGTGCGTTACGAAGGCTGGGTCAGCGCCCGGTACAGCAGCGGGGCCACCTGCTCGATCTGCCAGTGCCGCGCGCCGTACCCGGCGAGCGCGGACTCCACCGTCTCCGGCGTCGGGTTCTTCGGCGGCTCCCAGCAGACCCGGCGCACCGTGTCCGGCGTGATCAGGTTCTCCTGCGGCAGGTGCAGCCGCTCCGCGAGCGCGGACACCGCGGCGCGGGCCGCCGAGAGCCGGGCGGCGGCGGCCGGGTCCTTGTCGGCCCAGGCGCGCGGCGGCGGCGGTCCCGCGAGGGCCTGCCCGGGCTGCGGCAGCTCCGTGTCGGGCAGTGCCTTGGCCCGGTCCACGGCGGCCTGCCACTGCTCCAGCTGGCGCCGTCCCATGCGCGGGCCGAAGCCGGTGAGGGCGGTCAGCGCGTGCGTGTTGGGGGGAAGCGCGAGCGCGGCCTCGATGATCGCCGCGTCCCCGAGCACCTTGCCGGGGGAGATGTCGCGCCGCCGGGCGATCTGGTCCCGGGTGTTCCACAGCTCCCGGACGACCGCCATCTGCCGGCGGCGGCGGACCTTGTGCATCCCGGAGGTGCGGCGCCACGGGTCCTGGCGCGGGGGAGCGGGCGGCGCCGAGGCGATGGCGGAGAACTCCTCCTGGGCCCATTCCAGCTTGCCCTGCCGGTCGAGCTCGTCCTCCAGGGCGTTGCGCAGGTCGATGAGGAGCTCGACGTCGAGCGCGGCGTAGCGCAGCCAGGGGTCGGGCAGCGGGCGGGTGGACCAGTCGACGGCGGAGTGGCCCTTCTCCAGCGAGTAGCCGAGGACGTTCTCGACCATGGCGCCGAGGCCGACGCGCGGGAAGCCGGCCAGCCGTCCGGCGAGCTCGGTGTCGAAGAGCCCGGTCGGCGTCATCCCTATCTCGCGGAGGCAGGGCAGGTCCTGCGTCGCCGCGTGCAGGATCCACTCCGTGCCGCGCAGGGCCTCGCCGAGCCCGGACAGGTCGGGGCAGCCGACGGGGTCGACGAGCGCGCTGCCCGCCCCGTCACGGCGCAGCTGGACGAGGTAGGCCCGCTGTCCGTAGCGGTAGCCGGACGCCCGCTCGGCGTCCACGGCCACCGGGCCCGAGCCCGCGGCGAATGCCGCGATCACCCCGGCCAGGGCTTCGTCGGAGGCCACCACCGGCGGAATGCCCTCGCGCGGTTCGAGCAAGGGGATCGGCGCCGGGGCGACGTCGTCCGGGGGAGCGCCCCCGGTGGTTCGCAGTGATGTGTCTGCTGCGGTCTCTTGGGCGTCGGTCACGTGTCAAGGGTATCTGTGTGTGCGCGACGCCTGCCGACGGAACGTTCCGTCGGCAGGCGTCGATGCACGTAATCCAGCCGGTTCCGTATGTCGCGCACCGGCCGGGGCGGAGGATCAGTGGATGATGCCCGTCCGCAGGGCCACCGCGACCATGCCGGCGCGGTCGCCGGTGCCCAGCTTGCGGGCGATGCGGGCGAGGTGGCTCTTCACGGTCAGGGCGGACAGCCCCATGGAGACGCCGATGGCCTTGTTGGACTGGCCCTCGGCGACGAGCCGCAGGACCTCCACCTCACGGCCGGAGAGTTCGCGGTAGCCGCCCGGGTGGCTCGGGGTGCCGGGGGGCCGGCGGTGCATACGGGCGGCGGTGGCGCCGATGGGGGCGACGCCGGGACGGGCCGGGTGGCCGATGTTGGTACGGGTGCCGGTGACCACGTAGCCCTTGACGCCGCCCGCGAGGGCGTTGCGCACGGCACCGATGTCGTCGGCGGCGGACAGGGCGAGACCGTTGGGCCAGCCGGCGGCTCGGGTTTCGGACAGCAGGGTCAGCCCGGAACCGTCGGGCAGGTGGACGTCGGCTACGCAGATGTCGCGCGGGTTGCCGACGCGGGGACGGGCCTCCGCGATGGACGACGCCTCGATGACGTCACGAACTCCGAGAGCCCACAGATGGCGGGTGACGGTGGAACGGACGCGCGGGTCGGCCACGACGACCATGGCCGTCGGCTTGTTCGGGCGGTAGGCGACCAGGCTTGCGGGCTGCTCGAGGAGAACGGACACCAGGCCTCCTGGGGAGTGGCGGGACGGGCCGGCTCGGGGATGAAGCCGGGGCGAACCGTGCTTGAAGGGTCATTGACTCCTTCGGCAGCAGACCCCTGCTCCTTTAGGGGAAGATCACCATTTGTTGAGTAACAATTCGGGCAAATGGGGTTCTCGGTCGATTCGGAGAGCGTTTTCCGCTGGCTGAAAGTGATCGCATGACGTGGCGTCACGGAAAACGGGACGGCCCGAAGGCCGCCCCGCCCGGGCCGGTCACGGCAGGGGTCACGGCGCCTGCGGGCCCCGGCGCTGTGGGAGCGTGACCACCGCCGCGTCGAGCGGGCCGGACGGCGGCAGGCCCGCGATCTGGCAGAGCAGGTCGCCCCACGCGACCAGGTGCGCCGCCGCGTCCGGTGCGCCGCCCAGGCCCTCGCGCGGGGTCCAGGAGGCCCGGATCTCGATCTGCGTCGCGGGACGCCGGGTCTCCAGCGCGCCGAAGTAGTGCGAGCCCGCCATGGTGACGGTGCCGCCGGCTTCCCCGTAGAAGAGGCCGCGGGCCTCCAGCGCGCCGGTCAGCCAGGACCAGCAGACCTCGGGGAGCAGCGGGTCGGCGGCCATCTCCGGCTCCAGCTCGGCGCGGACCAGGGTCACCAGCCGGAAGGCTCCCTGCCACGCCTCGTGGCCGGCCGGGTCGTGGAGCAGGACGAGCCGGCCGTCGGCGAGATCGTCCTCGCCGTCGACGACCGCCGCCTCCAGCGCGTACGCGTGCGGCGCGAGCCGCTTCGGCGGTCGGGTCGGCTCCACTTCCAGCTCGGGACGGAGCCGCGCCGCGCGCAGCGCGTCCACCGCCGAACGGAACGCGGACGGGGCGGCACCACCCTCCGCGCCGTCCGTGCCGTCAGCGCCATCGGATTGACCGGAGATGTGTCCCTGAGCCGCAGCCATGCGGGGAAGAGTAGGCGGAACGGGAGCTCCGTGCGCGGAAGGACACCCGTGCGGGGCAGGGCTCGTTGTCCGCGCGTGCGAAGATTCTGTGCGTGAGTGCCAACGACCGCCCCTCCGGGCAGCAGACGAAGACTTCCGCCACGTACGACTCGGCGTTCCTCAAGGCGTGCCGGCGCGAGCCGGTCCCGCACACGCCGGTCTGGTTCATGCGCCAGGCGGGGCGCTCGCTGCCCGAGTACCTGAAGGCGCGCGAAGGCATCCCGATGCTCGAGTCCTGCACGATGCCGGAGCTCGTCGCCGAGATCACCATGCAGCCCGTCCGCCGCCACAAGGTCGACGCCGCCGTCTACTACAGCGACATCGTCGTCCCGCTCAAGGCGATCGGCATCGACCTCGACATCAAGCCCGGCGTCGGCCCCGTGATCGCCGAGCCGGTCCGCACCCGCGCCGACCTCGCCCGGCTGCGCGACCTGACCCCCGAGGACGTCCCGTACGTCACCGAGGCCGTCCGGCTGCTCACCGCCGAGCTGGGGGAGACCCCGCTGATCGGCTTCGCGGGCGCGCCGTTCACCCTCGCGAGCTACCTCGTGGAGGGCGGCCCCTCCCGCAACCACGAGCACACCAAGGCCATGATGTACGGCGACCCGGAGCTCTGGGCCGACCTGCTCGACCGGCTCGCCGAGATCACCGGCGCCTTCCTCAAGGTCCAGATCGAGGCCGGCGCCTCGGCCGTCCAGCTCTTCGACTCCTGGGTCGGCGCCCTGGCCCCCGCCGACTACCGGCGCTCCGTGCTGCCCGCCTCCGCGAAGGTCTTCGACGCCGTCGCCGCGTACGACGTCCCCCGCATCCACTTCGGCGTCGGCACCGGCGAACTGCTCGGCCTGATGGGCGAGGCCGGGGCGGACGTCGTCGGCGTCGACTGGCGGGTGTCGCTGGACGAGGCCGCCCGTCGCGTCGGCCCCGGCAAGGCGCTCCAGGGCAACCTCGACCCGGCGGTGCTGTTCGCGCCGACCTCCGCGGTGGAGGCCAAGACCCGGGAGGTGCTGGACGCGGCCGCCGGCCTGGAGGGCCACATCTTCAACCTGGGCCACGGCGTGATGCCGAACATGGACCCGGACGCGCTCTCCCGCCTCGTCGAGTACGTCCACACCAGCACCGTCCGCTGAACCGGCGCGGAGGCGGGCGCCGCTCAGTCGGTGCCCGCCTTCCGCAGCACCGACACGGTCTTGCGGGCCGCCACCAGGACCGGGTCCCAGACCGGTGAGAACGGCGGGGCGTAGCCCAGGTCCAGGGCGGTCATCTGCTCCACGGTCATCCGGGCGGTGAGCGCCACCGCCGCCACGTCGACCCGCTTCCCGGCGCCCTCGCGGCCCACGATCTGCACGCCGAGGAGCCGGCCCGTGCGGTACTCCGCGAGCATCTTCACCGTCATCGGCCGCGCGTCCGGGTAGTAGCCCGCCCGGCTCGTCGACTCGACCGTCGCCGTGACGTACCGCAGGCCCACCGCCCGGGCGTCCTTCTCGCGCAGCCCGGTCCGGGCGATCTCCAGGTCGCACACCTTGCTCACCGCCGTACCCACCACACCGGGGAACGTGCCGTAGCCGCCCCCGGCGTTGGAGCCGATGACCTGGCCGTGCTTGTTGGCGTGCGTGCCGAGCGCGATGTGCCGGGTGTGGCCCGCCACCAGGTCCAGGACCTCCACGCAGTCGCCGCCCGCCCAGATGTTCTCGTGGCCCTGGACCCGCATCGCCAGGTCGGTGAGCAGCCCTCCGTGCGGCCCGAGCGGCAGCCCGGCCTCCCGGGCCAGGGCCGTCTCCGGCTGGACGCCGATGCCCAGTACCACGATGTCCGCCGGATAGCTCGCGTCGTCCGTGACGACCTCGGTGACCCGGCCGTCGTCGCCGGTCCGGATGGCGGTGACCGCCGCCCCGTTCACCGTGGTGATCCCGAGCCCGTCCATCGCGTCGTGGACCAGGCGCCCCATGTCCGGGTCGAGCGTGGCCATCGGCTGCTCGCCCCGGTTGAGGACGGTCACCTCGAAGCCGCGCTTCAGCATCGCCTCGGCCATCTCGACCCCGATGTACCCCGCCCCGACGACGACCGCGCGCCGGCCCTCCGTCCGGTCCAGGCTGTCCAGCAGCGCCTGCCCGTCGTCCAGGGTCTGCACCCCGTGCACCCCGGGCGCGTCCATGCCGGGCAGGTCCGGGCGCACCGGGCGGGCCCCGGTGGCGATCACCAGCTTGTCGTACCCGGTCCAGTACGCCTCGCCGGACTCCCGGTCCAGGGCGCGCACCCGCCGCCCCGCCACGTCGATCTCCGTCACCTCGGTGCGGGTGCGCAGATCGATGTCGCGGGCCCGGTGCTCCTCGGGGGTACGGGCGATGAGGTCGTCCCGGTCGGTGACGTCGCCGCTGACCCAGTACGGGATGCCGCACGCGGAGTACGAGGTGAAGTGGCCCCGCTCGAAGGCGGTGATGCTCAGCTCGTCCGGGCCCCTGAGCCGCCTGGCCTGGGACGCGGCGGACATGCCCGCCGCGTCCCCGCCGATGATCACCAGTCGTTCCGCCGCCATGCCGGTACCTCCGAAGCCTCCGCGAAAGCACCCACGCTACGGGGCGGCCCGGACCGGTGACGCGCTCACTCGCCCTCAGCGCCCCGGCGGCGGCGCAGGAACCGCCACAGCACGGCCAGGACGGCCGCCACGCCGAGGAACGGGGCAGCGGCGCCGATCGCCATGGCCAGCCAGCGCAGCATCGTCACGAAGGCGTGCCAGCCCCCGGTGACGGCGTCCGGGAAGCCCGGGTCGTCGTCGGCCGCCCCGGCCGCCGTCTCCGGTTCGGCCAGGTCGAGCGTGATGGTC
This sequence comes from Streptomyces sp. SID9727, assembly GCF_010550605.1. Classification (GTDB taxonomy): domain Bacteria; phylum Actinomycetota; class Actinomycetes; order Streptomycetales; family Streptomycetaceae; genus Streptomyces. Next base: position 624 of record NZ_JAAGNI010000136.1, on the reverse strand, counting down.
GCCAGCGTCGTACGGTCCTTCAGGGACGCCTGCTGCGCGAGCAGCGACTCCAGTGCCGCCTGACGGCTGCTCAGTTCACCTTCCAGCGTGACCACATCGGCCAGCTTGCCGGCCCGGTCCATCAGCTTGCGGACCCGTGCCACGCTCGCCCGCTGGGTGGCGATCCGGCTGTCGATGTCCACGACCTGGTCGGTGACGTCCTTGGCCGCCGAGGTGCGCGAGACCAGCTTGCCCGTCCCCGACAGCTCCCGCAGCACCTCGTCGTACGCGTCCTGCGGGACGCGCAGCACCAGGTGCGAGGAGTCCAGCGCGGAGTCGATCCGCTCGGTGGTCTCCTTCTCGACCAGCCCGCCCGCGCCCTGCACCGCCGTACGCGCCCGGGCGGCCGCCTTCGGCACGTCCTTCACCTCCACGGAGAGCGAGGCGGTGCGGATGACGTGGGTCGCGGTGGGTGTCGGGTCCTTCTGCCGCTGCTTCGTTCCGGCCGAGTCCGCAGCCGGTGCCTCGGCCTTGCCGGCCGCGGCGCCGCCCCTCTGCTGCTGCGGCCCGGCGACGCCCCGGTCGGCGGCGCTGCTCGCATCGTCGCCGGACGCGCCGCAGCCGCTCAGGGCGAGCACGGCGGCC